>NZ_JBIWEO010000001.1:326190-425489 GCF_044762555.1 Pseudomonas sp. NPDC096917
CACTGAGCACCGCGGAATACGCCTTCGAGTTCCTGGATGATCTTGCCGTTGCCGCGAACCGGGCCGTCGAGGCGCTGCAGGTTGCAGTTGATTACGAAGATCAGGTTGTCGAGGTTTTCGCGGCCAGCCAGGGAGATGGCGCCCAAAGATTCCGGCTCATCACACTCGCCGTCACCCAGGAAACACCATACTTTTTGCTTGCCTGCCGGGATGTAGCCGCGCGACTCCAGGTACTTCATGAAACGTGCCTGGTAGATCGCCTGGATTGGACCCAGACCCATGGATACGGTCGGGAACTGCCAGAAGTCAGGCATCAGCCAAGGGTGCGGGTAGGACGAAAGGCCCTGACCGTCGACTTCCTGGCGGAAATTGTTCATTTGGTCTTCGGTGATGCGGCCTTCCATGAACGCACGGGCATAAACGCCTGGCGAGGTGTGGCCCTGGAAGTAGATCAGGTCGCCGCCGTGTTCTTCGGTCGGGGCCTGGAAGAAGTAGTTGAAGCCAATGTCATACAGCGTTGCGCTGGAGGCGAAGCTGGAGATGTGACCGCCCAGGTCAGAATCTTTCAAGTTCGTGCGCATAACCATAGCCATGGCGTTCCAGCGAACCAGCGAGCGAATGCGGCGTTCCATGAACAGGTCGCCAGGCATGCGTGCTTCGTGGGTAACAGGAATCGTGTTGCGGTATGGAGTCGTGATGGCGTACGGCAATTGCGAACCGGTGCGAGTAGCGAGCTCACCCATACGGGTCATCAGGTAGTGAGCGCGTTCTTCGCCTTCTTTGTCGAGAACCGATTCCAGGGCGTCCAGCCATTCCTGGGTTTCGACGGGATCGAGGTCTTGCATGGCTTGCTCCAGGGCGGAAAGGCTTCCAGAATCGGTTGCCTGAGTTTGCGACTGGCCTTGTGGGCAGACGACATAAATTCTTGGATGACCGGAAGGTTGATTCCGGCGTTGTGTAGTTTTACTACAAATCGTTGCTCATTTCAGCCTTTCGAGTGCGTGAGCCAGTAGTAAAACTACAGGGAAGCCTTCGAAAGTCACCTGTTGGGTTGTGCGATAAATCGATATTGTTGGTGCTGTGTTTTGTGTTTTGCCTTTTTTCAGATATTTGGTTTCAAAAAAAGACGATTTACAGCTATTTATAACTTTTGTTCGACAGTCGGATTTAACCGCTGTTTCTTCCTGTCACCGTACTCGGCAATACCGTCGCCGATCAAGGATAGACCATGAGCCTCCCCTCGCTTGCCGCAATGCCCTCCCTTTTATTGCCCCTTGCCAGCCGCGCCGAGCAGTCTTGGCGCAGTGCAGTGGCCGGTCTGGAAGGCGAGCACGGACTCGACCAGTGGTCGTCTGAGCGCTGGACCGATTTCGCCCGGGTGAGTGCGGCGAGTGACTTCTTTATTGAACAAGCCTTGCGTGACCCTTTGATGTTGCTCGAAGTGGAGCGCTGCGGGCAACTGGATCGCAGTTTTGCGCCGGGTGAGCTGCGCGCGCAGATTGCCGAGGCCGCACAGCAGGCGCAAACCGACGATGAGCTGGGACGCGTATTGCGCCGTCAGCGCACGCGCCAGCAAATTCGTATCATCTGGCGTGACCTGACCCGCCAGGCTGACCTGATTGAAACCTGTCGCGACCTGTCGGACATGGCCGATGCAAGCATTGATCAGGCATATCGCTGGCTGTATCAGCGTCATTGCCAGCAATTCGGCACCCCGACCGGGCATCGTAGCGGCGAGCCGCAGCAGATGGTGATTCTGGGCATGGGCAAGCTCGGCGCGGTAGAACTGAATCTGTCGTCGGATATTGACCTGATCTTCGCTTATCCCGAAGGCGGCGAAACGGTCGGCGCCAAACGCCCGCTGGACAACCAGGAGTTCTTTATTCGCCTCGGTCAGCGCTTGATCAAGGCACTGGACCCGATGACCGTCGACGGCTTTGTGTTTCGCGTCGACATGCGGCTGCGGCCTTATGGCTCGTCGGGCGCACTGGTGCTGAGCTTTAACGCGCTGGAGCAGTACTACCAGGATCAGGGCCGCGACTGGGAGCGTTACGCCATGATCAAGGCGCGGGTGGTGGCGGGTGATCAGGTGATGGGCGCGCAGTTGCTCGACTTGCTGCGCCCATTTGTCTATCGGCGTTACCTCGACTTCTCGGCGATTGAAGCGCTGCGCACCATGAAGCAGTTGATCCAGCAGGAAGTGCGGCGCAAAGGCATGGCCGACAACATCAAGCTGGGGGCGGGCGGGATTCGCGAAGTCGAGTTCATTGCCCAGGCGTTCCAGTTGATCCACGGCGGCCGCGACTTGAGCCTGCAACAACGCCCGCTGCTTAAAGTACTGAGCATCCTTGAAGGGCAGGGCTACTTGCCGCCAGCAGTGATCAGCGAGCTGCGCGAGGGTTACGAGTTCTTGCGCTACACCGAACACGCCATTCAGGCCATTGCCGATCGCCAGACCCAAATGCTGCCGGACAGTGAGCAGGATCAAGCACGCATCGCCTTCATGATGGGCTTCGACAGTTGGGGGCTGTTCCACGAACAACTGATGGCGTGGCGCGGACGCATTGACTGGCATTTCCGTCAGGTGATTGCCGATCCGGATGATGAAAATGACATCGACGAAGGCGAAATGATTGTCGGCGGCGAGTGGTTGCCCCTGTGGGAAGAAGTCCAGGATGACGAAGCGGCGTGTGCGCAGTTGAAAGAAGCCGGGTTTGTGGATGCGCCCAACGCCTTGAAACAATTGGCCAGCCTGCGCGCCAGCCCGCAATTGCGGGCCATGCAGCGCTTGGGGCGTGAGCGGCTGGATGCCTTTATCCCGCGCTTGTTGGCACAGGCGGTCGAGCATGCCAATCCGGACTTGGTGCTGGAGCGCGTGTTGCCACTGGTGGAGGCGGTAGCCCGACGTTCTGCTTATTTAGTGTTGCTGACGGAGAACCCCGATGCGCTGCGCCGTCTGCTGACGTTGTGTGCGGCCAGCCCATGGATTGCCGAGCAGATCACCCGCTTTCCGTTGTTGCTCGATGAGTTGCTCAACGAAGGGCGTTTGTTCAAGCCGCCGTTGGCGCCCGAATTGGCCGCCGAGTTGCGCGAGCGGCTGACGCGCATCCCCGAGGATGACCTCGAACAGCAGATGGAGGCGCTGCGTAACTTTAAATTGGCCCATCGGCTGCGGGTCGCGGCATCTGAAATCGCCGGTAGCCTGCCTTTAATGAAGGTCAGCGATTACCTGACCTGGCTAGCCGAAGCGATTCTGGAACAAGTGCTGGCATTGGCTTGGCGTCAGACGGTGGCCAAATACGGCACCCCGCAGCGTTCGGACGGCAGCCTGTGCGACCCCGGCTTTATTATTGTGGGCTACGGCAAAGTCGGCGGCATCGAGCTGGGCCATGGCTCGGACCTGGACCTGGTGTTTATCCACGATGGCGATCCCAATGCCGAGACAGACGGTGCAAAACCGATCGACAGTGCGCAGTTTTTCACCCGTTTGGGGCAGCGGATCATCCATTTACTGACCGCGCAAACCAACTCCGGCCAGCTGTATGACGTCGACATGCGCCTGCGTCCGTCAGGCGCCTCGGGTTTGTTGGTCAGCTCGCTCGGGGCATTTGAGCGTTATCAGCAGAATGAAGCCTGGACCTGGGAGCATCAGGCGCTGGTGCGGGCGCGGGTGCTGGTGGGATGCAAGCAGGTGGGGGCGGCGTTTGAAAAGGTCAGGGCGCAAGTGTTGGGCCGTGAACGTGATTTACCGACCCTGCGTCAGGAAGTCAGCGAGATGCGCGCCAAAATGCGCGACAACCTGGGCACGCGGATTACGGCTGCCGGTACGGGCGACAATGCCTTCCTGCCCACGGTGCCGTTCGACCTCAAGCAGGACGCGGGAGGTATCGTCGATATTGAATTTATGGTGCAATACGCGGCCCTGGCGTGGTCCAGGGAGCACCCGGCATTACTGCGCTACACCGATAACATTCGCATTCTGGAAGGGCTGGAACAGGCAGGCTTGATGCCCGCCACTGACGCCAGCCTATTGCGCGAGGCTTACAAGGCCTTTCGTGCCGTTGCCCACCGCCAGGCCTTGCAGAAGGAAGCGGGGGTGGTCACCGGTGATCAACTGGTGGACGCGCGCCGTGATGTGCGGCGCATATGGGCGCAACTGGGCTTGAGCTAAGCTACAGCCAGCAATTACAGCGGGGAGGCAAGAGTCTGAAGCCGTCAGTAACGTGAACACGGTCTTGTAGGCGCGAGCGTGCTCGCGATCTTTTGATCTTTTAAAAGATCGCGAGCACGCTCGCTTCTACAATTAAGCGTTCTGGCTGACGAGCATCGGGCTTAAGCCTCCCTTGCTTGTTTATGGAAACTTATGAATATTTTGATCGTTGGGCCCAGTTGGGTCGGTGACATGGTGATGGCGCAGACACTGTTCCAGTGCCTGAAGCAGCGCCACCCACAGTGCGAAATTGATGTGCTTGCCCCCGAGTGGAGCCGGCCCATCCTTGAACGCATGCCTGAAGTTCGCAAGGCCTTGAGCTTTCCGCTCGGCCACGGTGCGCTTGAACTGGCCACGCGACGCAAGATCGGCAAGTCCCTCAAGGGCCAATACGATCAGGCTATCTTGCTGCCTAACTCGCTTAAATCGGCGCTGGTGCCGTTTTTCGCCAGCATTCCCAAACGCACTGGCTGGCGGGGCGAGTTCCGCTACGGCCTGCTCAATGATGTGCGCAAGCTCGATAAAGAGCGGTATCCGTTGATGATCGAGCGCTTTATGGCGCTGGCGTATGAGCCGGGTGCAGACCTGCCTCGGCCGTATCCGCGGCCTGACCTGCAAATCGACCCGCAAAGTCGCGACGCCGCCCTGAGCAAGTTCGGCTTGGCGCTGGACCGCCCGGTGCTGGCGCTGTGCCCCGGCGCAGAGTTTGGCGAGTCTAAGCGCTGGCCGTCCGAGCATTACGCCAAAGTGGCCGAGCAAAAGATCCGCGAAGGCTGGCAAGTGTGGTTGTTTGGCTCCAAAAACGATCACAGCGTGGGCGAAGATATTCGCTCGCGGCTGATTCCCGGCTTTCGAGAGGAGTCTTTCAACCTCAGTGGCGAAACCTCGCTGGCTGAGGCTATTGACCTGCTGTCGTGCGCCGATGCGGTGGTGTCCAACGATTCGGGGTTGATGCACGTGGCGGCGGCGCTCAATCGCCCGCTGGTGGCGGTGTACGGCTCCACGTCGCCTGGCTTCACCCCACCGTTGGCCGACCAGGTTGAAATCGTGCGTCTGGGCCTTGAGTGCAGCCCGTGCTTTGAGCGGACCTGCCGTTTTGGCCACTACAACTGCCTGCGTGAACTGATGCCAGAGCCCGTGATTGAAGCCTTGCAGCGGTTGCAGGGCTCAGTGGTCGAGGTCAACTAGGTGCGCGTTCTGTTGGTGAAAACCTCATCCCTTGGGGATGTGATTCATGCCTTGCCGGCGTTGACTGACGCCGCGCGAGCGATTCCCGGCATCACCTTTGACTGGGTTGTGGAAGAAGGCTTTGCCGAGATCCCGACCTGGCATCCGGCGGTTGGCAATGTGATCCCGGTGGCCATTCGTCGCTGGCGCAAAAATATCTGGGAAACCCTCAAGAGCGGTGAGTGGAAGCGCTTCAAGCAAAACCTGCGCGCTGAAAAATATGACTTGGTGATCGACGCCCAAGGATTGGTCAAAAGCGCCTGGTTGACCCGCTACGTCAAAGCGCCGGTGGCGGGGCTGGACAAACACTCGGCCCGTGAACCGCTGGCCAGTCACTTCTATCAGCGCCGTTTGGCCGTGGCCCGCGGGCAGCATGCGGTCGAGCGTTTGCGCCAACTGTTCGCCGTGGCGCTGGGCTACGACCTGCCCAAAGGGCTGGGCGATTACGGCCTGGATGTAGAGCGCCTTGTTGAATTGCCGCGCAAGAAGCCTTACGTACTGTTCTTGCATGGCACCACGTGGGACACCAAACATTGGCCCGAAGTGTACTGGCGCGACTTGACCGTGCGCATGGGGCATCTGGGTGTCGAAGTGCGCTTGCCGTGGGGCAACCCGGCTGAGAAAGCCCGCGCCGAGCGCATCGCCAACGGTCTGCATAACGCCGTGGTGCTGCCCAAGCTGAACCTGGCGGGCGTGGCTAAAGTGTTAGCCAGTGCCAGCGCCTGTGTGGCGGTCGATACCGGTCTTGGGCATTTGGCGGCGGCATTGGATGTGCCGACCATCTCCCTGTTCGGCCCCACCAATCCCGGCCTCACAGGTGCTTACGGCAAGGTGCAGATACACTTGGCCAGCGATTTCCCGTGTGCGCCGTGCCTGCAGAAAAAATGCACTTACCAGCCGACTGCACAGGATCAGCAGCGGTTTGACCTGAAGAAAGAGTGGCCGCTGTGCTTCAATCGTCTGAACCCTGAGCGTGTCGCAAGTCGATTAAGCACGTTGTTACTGGCTGAGGAACTGCGCTAATGCAACTGGCTTTTGTCCTGTACAAATATTTCCCGTTTGGTGGCCTGCAACGCGACTTCATGCGCATTGCGCTGGAGTGCCAGAAGCGCGGGCACCAGATTCGTGTGTACACGATGATCTGGGAAGGCGATATTCCGCCCGGCTTTGAAGTGTTGGTGGCGCCGGTCAAGGCGTTCCACAACCACACCCGTAACGAAAAAATGCTCGCCTGGATGCAGGCTGACCTGGCTAAACGCCCGGTCGACCGCCTGATTGGCTTCAATAAAATGCCGGGGCTGGACGTGTATTACGCCGCCGACGGCTGTTTTGAAGACAAGGCGCAGAATCTGCGGCATTCGTTTTATCGCTTCTTCAAGCGCTACAAGCACTTTGCCGAGTACGAGCGTGCGGTATTCGACAAGGATGCCAAGACCGAAATCCTGATGATTTCCGAAGTCCAGCAGCCGCTGTTTATCAAGCATTATCAGACCCCGTTGCAGCGCTTCCATTTGCTGCCGCCGGGCATTGCGCTGGACCGTCGTGCGCCGCCGAACGCGGCTGAAATCCGCGCCGAGTTCCGCCGCGAGTTCAAGCTGGCAGATGATGACCTGCTGCTGGTGCAAATCGGTTCCGGGTTCAAGACCAAAGGCGTCGACCGCAGCCTAAAAGCCTTGGCCGCTTTGCCGCCAGTGCTCAAAAAACGCACCAAGCTATTTGTCATTGGTCAGGATGACCCCAAAGTCTTTCAATTGCAGAGCGCCACGTTAGGGCTGGGCGAGCATGTGCAGTTCCTCAGGGGACGCAGTGACATCCCGCGTTTCCTGCTGGGCGCCGACCTGCTGATTCACCCGGCCTACAACGAAAATACCGGCACCGTGCTGCTCGAAGCATTGGTGGCGGGGTTGCCGGTGCTGGTCAGCGCGGTATGCGGCTATGCCCATTACATCAGCGACGCTGACGCGGGGCGTGTGCTGGACGAACCGTTCGAACAGACACAGCTCAATGAATACCTGACCTACATGTTGTCCGACGATGCTGCGCGTGCCGCCTGGAGCCAAAACGGCCTGGCCTACGCGCAGACGGCCGACCTCTATAGCATGCCGCAGCATGCTGCGGATGTGATTCTGGCGGAGCAACACTGATGAAACTGATACTTGCCGAACCGTTCAAAAGCTTGTGGGCCGGACGCGATGCGTTCACCGAAGTCGAGCGTCTGGAGGGCGAGGTTTACCGCGAACTTGAAGGCCGCCGTACCTTGCGTACGGAAGTCGACGGGCGTGGTTATTTTGTAAAGATCCACCGTGGCATTGGTTGGGGTGAAGTGTTTAAAAACCTGCTCACGGCCAAACTTCCGGTGCTGGGCGCAGGCCAGGAATGGCAGGCGATCAATCGCTTGCACGAAGTCGGCGTACCGACCATGACGGCTGTCGCCTATGGCGAAAAGGGCAGCAACCCGGCCGCACAGCACTCGTTCATCATCACCGAAGAACTGGCGCCGACCGTCAGCCTTGAAGATTTCAGCATCAACTGGCTCAAAGAGCCGCCGCAGCCCACGCTCAAACATGCGCTGATCGCTGAAGTGGCGCGCATGGTCGGCATGATGCACCGCGCCGGTGTTAACCACCGCGACTGCTACATCTGCCACTTTTTGCTGCACACCGATAAACCGGTCACGGCGCATGACTTTCGCCTGTCGGTGATCGATCTGCATCGCGCCCAGACACGTGCCGTGATCAGCAAGCGCTGGCGCAACAAAGACCTGGCCGCGCTGTACTTTTCGGCGTTGGACATTGGCCTGACCCCGCGCGACAAACTGCGCTTCCTGCGCGGCTACTTCCAGATGCCGCTGCGCCAGATCCTGCGTGACGAAGCCCGTTTGCTGGCGTGGCTTGAAGGCAAGGCGCAAAAACTCTACGAGCGCAAAGTGCGCTATGGAGATGCTTTGTAATGGCGGGTTGGAATCTGGAACCTGCTTACAGCGCCTTGGCCGCCGATTTTGGCACTTTGGATGCGGTGTTTGCCCTGAAGGGCGAACATCTGACGCGCGATCCGTTATCGGACGTGATCCGCGTTGAGCGTGGCGGGGTCAATTACTACGTCAAACGCTATACCGGCGCGGGCAAAGGCTTGCGCCGGTATTTGGGGCGTCCACGGGTCAAGTCTGAATGGCAGAACCTCAAGCGCTTCGCCAAGTGGGGTATTCCCACCGCCGAAGTGGTTGCCTGGGGGCTTGAGCGTCGGGGGGCGGCCTATGATCGGGGAGCTTTGATCACCCGTGAACTGCCCAACACCCGCGACCTTTCCGACTTGGCCGACAACAACGATCCGCTGCTTAAAGATCGTGCGTGGGTCGATGGCGTGAGTCGACAACTGGCGCGCTACACGCGGATCATGCACGACCACCGTTTTACCCATAACGACTTGAAGTGGCGTAACTTGCTGATCGACGATCAGTCCCAGTTGTATTTGATCGACTGCCCGAACGGCGATTTCTGGCGTGGATTCTGGCTCAAGTACCGCATCACCAAAGACCTGGCGTGCCTCGACAAAGTGGCCAAGTACCACCTGACAGCCACCCAGCGTCTGCGGTTTTACTTTCAATACACCGGACGCACTACGCTCAACGCGGCGGACAAAGAACGAGTCCGCCATATCGTGCGTTTTTTTGAGGGCCGGGAATGACTGATTTTTTGGCAGGAGCCGAACGGGCTTTGCTGGAACGCAATGGACTGTCTGATTTCGATGCCTTGTGGAACCTGCAACTGGATGCGGTCGATGAGCCCAACACCAGCCGCGGCGGCTGGAGCAGCGTGTTTCGCATGGATTTGGAAGGCCAGGGGTTTTACCTCAAGCGCCAGAGCAACTACCTGACCCGCACCTTGCACAGTCCGTTCGGCGAGCCGAGCTTTGCCCGCGAATTCCGTAATATTCAGCGTTACCAGCAGCTCGGCATTCCGGCGTTGGAAGCGGTGTTTTTCGGTGAGCGCAAGGTACAGGGCGAGCGCCGGGCCATCCTCATGACTCGCGCCCTTGATGGCTGGAGCGACCTCGATTCGCTGCTTGAGCAGTGGCCGCAACTGACCCCTGAGCAGCAACGAGCCATCTTGCAAACCTGTGGCCAGTTAGCGCGTCGCCTGCACGCGGTTCGTCAGGTGCATGGTTGTTTCTATCCCAAACATATCTTCATGCAGCCTGACGGCACCGGGTATCGCGCCCAATTGATCGATCTGGAAAAGACTCGGCCCTTGCTGCTGGGCCAGCGAGACCGGGTCAAAGACATTGAGCCCCTGTTGCGCCGTGCTCAGGTCTGGACCGCAGACGACGTGCGTACGTTGCTCGCGGCGTACCTGGAGCAACCGGTTGAAAGTGGCCTGGTCGATGCCTGGTTTGAGCGATTGAACGTTCGTCGCAGCCACAAGGAGAGCCGTTGATGCGATTGTCTGAACTGCAAACAGCCGGGCGCGCGCCGGGCTTGCCGCTGAACATCGAACTGGCAGATGCCGCAGGGCCTGCACAGTTGCAACTGCTGACCCTGCTGCGTGTCTTGCCGGGCCAGCGGTATGTGGGGGCTGGCGTGTGGCGGGGGCGTACAGTGCTGGCCAAGCTAATGGTCGGCAGCAAGGCGGCGCGCAGCTTTCAGCGTGAGCTGACGGGGGTGCGCCTGCTGGCCGAGCAAGGCTTGACCACGCCGCAACTGCTGGCTGATGGTTTGCAGGAAGGCGAGGGCGGTTGGCTGCTGTTTGAATTTCTCGAACACGCACAAAGCTTGGGCGAGGCCTGGAGCGATGTTGAATCGCTACCGGTCTTGGCGGATGAACAACAAGGCGTACTGGCCGAGGCGTTGGCAGCGATTGGCCAGATGCACCGCAAGGGGCTGTGGCAAGAAGACCTGCACCTCGACAATCTGCTGCGTCAAAACGGCAAGCTGTATTTGATCGATGGGGCGGGCATTTGCGTCGAAGAGGCGGGTAAACCGCTGTCGCGGCAAAAAGTGCTGGAAAACCTTGGGGTGTTCTTCGCGCAGTTACCGAAAAACCTTGAGCCGTTTATCGAAGAACTGCTGGTGCATTACCTGCTGAGCAACGGCGAACACGCCTTGCCGCTGGAAGCGCTGCTTAAGCAGGTCGAGAAAGTGCGGGCCTGGCGCCTCAATGACTTTTTGAACAAAGTGGGGCGTGACTGTTCGTTATTCAGCGTGCAGCGTGGGTCTTTGTCCTTGCGCGCCATTCGACGCGAAGAAGAAGCGGCGATGCTGCCGGTTTTGGACAAAGCCGATGCCTTGCTCGATAAAGGGCATTTATACAAAACCGGTGGTGCAGCCAGCGTTGGCAAGGTTGAAGTGGCGGGCCGCACGTTGGTGGTCAAACGCTACAACATCAAAGGCTTTGCGCACTGGCTCAAACGTTTTTGGCGCCCGAGCCGGGCGTGGCATTCATGGCGCGAGGGCAATCGCCTGGCGTTTTTGGGCATTGCTACGGCCAAGCCGCTGGCGCTGCTTGAAACGCGCTTTTTGTGGCTGCGTGGCAGAGCGTATCTGGTGACCGAATACCTGCCGGGTCCGGACATCATCGAGCGTTTTGCGCCGTATCAAGACAGTGGCGATGCCCCTGAGTCCGAATTGCAGGCGTTGGACGAGTTGTTTGCTGACTTGATTCGCGAACGCATCAGTCATGGTGACCTTAAAGGCCACAACGTGTTTTGGGACAGCGGACGTTGGGCGCTGATCGACCTGGATTCGATGTGCCAGCACCGCTCGCTGGGCAGCTTCGCCCCGGCTTACGCCCGTGACCGTGCGCGCTTTATGCGCAACTGGCCGGTGAGCAGTGCGTTGCATCAAGTGATTGACGGGCGCCTACCCAAAGAGGTGTGAGGCGCCAGATCAAACGATCGCGGGCAAGCGCGCGCCTGCAGGTTGTGAGGCGCACGCCAAACGGGCAGGCTGCGATTTTTTCATCTTCGCTATCAGAAGCTGTACTGCGCTCCGGCCCCGGCGTACCACGAGCGGCCCGGCGCGGCTTCGTAATAACGGTTGTTGCTGTCCCCCACAATCACCGAGCCCACATACTGGCGGTCCAGCAGGTTGTCCAGACGCAAGGTCTGGCTGAAGGTCCAGTGCTCGATCTTTTGCTCAAACTTTGCTCGCCAGTTGAAGACGCTGTAGGCCGGCGCGGCTTTTTGGGTGTTGGTGTCTTCGACGTAGACCTTGCTGCGGTACAGGCCTTCGATGGCGGTGCTGACCCAATCGGTGGGCTTCCAGTTGACCTCGGCAAACAAGGTGGTTTGCGGCACACCCGGCAGGTAGTTGCCTTTGTCGATGGTGCCTGAGGTGCTGGTGAAATCGCGATCGTAGGTCGCTTGCAGGCGGGTGTAGGCGAGGGTGGTGGTCCAGTGTTCGGCCAGTTGGCTTTCGACGCCCAGTTCAAAGCCGCGACGCAAGGTGCGACCCGCGTTCTGATAAGTCGTGCGTCCGCCGGTATTGCTCAAGACCACCAGTTCATCTTGAGTGGTGATCTGGAAAATCGCGGCGTCGATTCGCGTGTTGTCGAGCTGAGCTTTTAAGCCCATTTCGTACTGTGTGCTCTCAGAAGGCCTTAGGCCAAAATTGAAGCCCTGGCCATTGGGTGAGTAGGCAAGTTCTGCTTGCGTCGGGGTTTCGAAGCCTTTGCCGGCGCTGACATAGCCATGCAGTTCGGGTGTGAAGGCGTACATCACACTGACTGAAGGCGTGGCTTTTTCGTAGCGTTTGTTGCCGCTGTCGTCGCCGTTGCTCAAAAATTGATCATGGACATCCATTTCCATGGTGCTGTAGCGCAAACCGGCCTGAACGGTCCAGTTGTCCAGCGCCCAGTTGGCCTGCACATACGGGTCGAGGCTGCGGGCAGTGTCGATTTCGTCCCGAACCAGCGCACCTTTGATGCCCAATTGATCGCCGACAAAGTTGTTATAGCCGTGGCGGCTGTCCTGGCTTTGATCGTAATCCAACCCGCCAATCAGGGTCAGGTCGCCGGGCACCCCTTGTACGGGTTGCAGCCAGCGCAGGCTGCCGCCATAGAACTTGCGGTCGAATTGAACAACGCCGCCACCCTGATTATTGCTGGGTGTGCCTTTGGGAATCGCCAAATACTGAATCACGCTGCGCGTGCCGGTATACGCATTGACCTGCAAGGTCGCGTCGCCGATGTAGCGCTCGTAGTTCATGCCCAATTGTTGGTGGTCGATGCTTTTGCGCGTGTTGTAGGTCAGCGCGCTGGGCGTCACTGAGCGCGGGTCCGCCTTGTAGGCGGCCCAGCTTTGGCCCAGGGGGTCCTGGGTGCCGTTTTGCTCCAGGCTGCTGTAGATCAGCGCCAATTTGCTGTCTTCATCGGGCTTGAGGTTGAGCTTGGCGAAGGTCTGGTCGCGGCGTGCGGCGCTGTGGTCGCGGTAGCCGTCGGTGTCCATGCGTGAGGCATCGAGTACAAAGCCCACGTCATCCGTCGCGCCTTCTGCGGTGAGGTGGTTTTTGCTCAAGCCGTCGCTGCCCACCAATGTTTCGGCACCTATACGCGGTGGGCCTTCGCCGTCACGAGAGAACATTTGAATCACCCCACCGGCGTTGCTGCCGTACAGGGTGGCCGCCGGGCCGCGCAACACTTCGATGCGCTCGGCGGTGTCGAGGTTGAAGGTGGCTGCCTGCCCCTGACCGTCCGGAGTGCTGGCCGGGATGCCGTCGGCAATCAGTTTGATACCGCGTACGCCAAATGCTGAACGCGCACCAAAACCACGGGACGAAATTTGCAAGTCCTGCGCGTAGTTTTGCCGGTTTTGCACCACCAGCCCTGGCACCCGCGTCAGCACTTCCGAGGCATTGATGCCCAGCTGTCCGTCGCGGATTTGCCCTTGGCTGATGCTGTCGACCGAATACGGCAGGTCAAAGCTTGGGCTGGCGTTACGCGAGCCGGTGATCACACTGGGATCGAGCTCCAGGGGTTCGGCAACGCTAAAAGGGGCCAGGCAGAGGCCAGGGAGTAACAGGGCAAAGTGCGCGGGAGCAAAGCATTTCATGGGCAGTTCAGGGGTTCCGTGTGAAGCGACCCGTCTGGGGCGGCGGGTATCAGGCTAGCAGAAGGGGGGTAGTTTAGCGGGAAGAATAAAGATGGCACACAAAGCGGCCCCTTAGATGCGATGCGTTATGTGCTGTGTGGTTGCGCAGCGACGAATCAATCAGCCGCGCAAGGAGCAAGCACCACACCTGTTGCGAGACTCGGCCTACGGCTGGCCAGCCGTTTCGAGTAAGGGCGACCAGAGTCGCCCTTGTCGGGTGCCAGATTTTTGAAACTATTGCATTTGGCTCATGCCCCTGTCGCGCAAGTCCTTGATCAGGTCTTCCATCGTGTCATAGCGCTTTTGATGGATCGTACTGCCCCAGCTTTCACGCTCGATATAGAACTGACCGTCTGGGTCGGTATGGATAGGTGTACGAATGATTTCATGGTTTGACGCGCGGTGTATCAACTGCGCGCCCTCGGGTAAGTTCGCCTCAAACCTGAAATAACCAGGATGTTTGAGCCTCTCATTAAGCTGCACAAGTGAAAGAGGCTGTTCGGGCGCGTGTGCCTGCGGGATATCCACTTCCAGCCAATAGTCATGTTTGAGCACTTCCACGTTATGGGAGTAATGACTTGGTTTAATGACATCCACGATGTCTTGGCGTAAACCGCGGCCCGTATTCGGGGCGGTATCCGAGACGCGCACACTGATAACACCTTCAAGTTCCGCCAGGCCTGGTATGCCCTTATAGGTATTTGAGTGACTGTTCCCGACAAGTGCTATCCATTTCCGGCCCCCGTTTCGCAGCTGATTGGTGCGGATGATGCGTGAGGCAAAGTAACTGAATGACTGGTAGCGGATCAGGTCTTGTGACAATGGCTCACTCCCGTCAGGGCGCATACGCATGCCTCTATGGTTGTAACTGGCCATGCAATCGAGCGCTTTGATCTCAATGCCATGACGCTGGGCTTTTCGCACCAGTTGGCTGTAGTTGTAAGGGCTTGAGGGATCGATTCGGTGCCCCAGGTCCTGGGCTTTAAGAAATTCATCCAGAACGATAGGCATCTTTCCCGTGGTATGAAACTCGTCAAGAAGGGGTTGGTGCAGGTCAGTTTGAAGGTGTTCCAGGTAGAGGGTGGCTACATCGCTTTTGGCATAGGCCTCCATCTGAGTTATCAGCACTTTCTTTGGGGATTGGTGAGAGTGGGTTTCTCCAAAAACCAGGCCGGTAGAGTGTTCGAACATTCGCTTGGACGCGTTCTCCAGACTTATCTCTGCAGGCAGTTGTGGACGGTTGACCCGAGGTTTTGCCGGTTTTGTGCTCAGGAATGCACGGGCGTCATCCAGCAACCTGAACCTTAATTGTGAAAAGATGAGTTGGTGGTTGGTGTAGTCAATACTCGCTGATGCCCCGGTGGTATCTACAAACGATCGGTGTTCATGTATCCAGTTTTTAATCTTGGTCCTGTACTCACTGGGAACGTCGTAATCGCTGTAATTAATCGTGGGCACCGCTTCCGGCAATTGGCTGCTGTTGCGTACCAACGGCTCCCAGAACTTGGTGCTGGCGGTGGGTTTGTGTTTGATTTCCCAGTAGCCGGCACTGCGTCGCAGTTTGTAGCGTGCACCGCCTCCGGTGCTTGAGCTGCTCGGTAGTTGCAAATACCAATCACGCCCCAGCCAGCCACTGAACACTTCAAAAACGACACCTTGTTCCTGAATGTATCGGTTATTGCCCACCCGATAGATCCCTTGGGCATCCGGGGTGTAGCGGTCGAGGTTAATCCCGCTGACCTGCGCACTTTCTATGACGCGCTGTATCCCTGTCTTTTGCGGGAGGTTGGGGTCGACATCCCATATGCCAGAAGACAATTCGCGCATAGGCAGGTTGTACAACGCATCGGGCTGGCGCCCGTCAATGGTTCGCCAGGCATCATCCAGATTGTCGTATCGACTGGCATAAAGGGCGTTATCGCTGGTTTTGAGGTAGTGCTCAGGTGTGCTGCGGCCAGACGTCACTGTTTGCTCATACACCCCCCCTGCATACGCTTCCCCGCGGCGTAGCGTCAGCGCCTGAAGCGACAGTGTGCTTGCAGCGCTCTTGCTCAAGACGGGAGCCGGTTGTTTGACACGCTGGCGAATGGAAGCCCCGAACACTGCAGACCCTGCAAAATCAGAGGCGCCATCGGTCAGGTGGGTGATGGAGTCCAGAAAGTACAGCAACGCCTCGTGTTGCTGGTCACGTCGCAGCGCGTCTTTCCCCAGGATGACCTGGTAGCTGAAGCGCGCCAGCGCCACGGGAAGCAGCACCTTGGTGGGCAGCACAATCGAGATGATGTCGATCACGGTCAGGGCTGTTTCCTTGGCCGTGTTGAGGTTGCTTTCCCAGGTGGATGTCGATTGCTCATCGGCATCATTGATGGCGTGTAGGGCTTCGGTATCGTAGGACGCTTTGAAAAAATCATGATTGATGGGTTGCAGACGGACCGTGTCGTCTGTCAGGCCCTTTTCAATCAGTGGTTTGATATAGGCCTGCTGGGCGGGTGTAACGCGGCGCAGAATGTAAGCACGCAAATCTGCACGGGAAAGCTTTTGGCTCAATTCACTGCGAGAGTTGGCGGTCAGGAACCAGGTGTTATCCGGTGAGCCGGGCATATAGCAGATAAGGCGATTGGAGCCGGTGGTGCTGAACACCAGGATGCCGGGCAGCGGTTTATAACGCAGCATCAGCAGGTGGACTTTAATGAGCTCTGCGTTTAGGCGCGGGCGTGTGCTGTCAAGCGGATGGTCGTAGGCGAATTGAATCATGGCCGCTTCGACCGTGTTCAAGTTGCCCGAGAGCTTTGCTTCCAGCAGGTCCAGCGTTAACTGTGCTTTTTTAAACTCGACGTAGCGCTCTTTGCGCCATTGAGCCTGAGCGGAGTTAACCAGCAGGCTGTTAAGCAGGTTTTTGTAGCGTTGGCCAATATCCAGTTGTCGCACCAGCCCTTTAAGGTAACTGCGGGTTAGAACCGGGTGGGTTTTGCCGCCCGCATCTTTGACCTGTGCGGTGAGGGCAAAGGTGACATCCCAAATACCGACGTTGGACAGTGCGACCTCACTCAAGCTTCGACGAGTGGTTTTGTAGGTAAGGGTGGGGCCGGTGCGCGGCAGGCTGTAGCCCTGGGGGAAGCTTGACTGTCCCGGGTTAAACACGGGCCCTGTCTGCACTGCCTCGGTGGTCGAAATGAAAATGCTGTCTGGATCAACGTCAATGCCGTGATCGATTTTGATCTGTTGCTTGAGCTGGACTCTGGCGTAGCCGAGCAGGGTGCTTTTTTCCCCGATCTCGTTGAGTGGGTGAGCGTTAGAGGCTTGCGAAGAGGACCTTTCGCGGTTCAGGCGTTCGAAGGCCAGGCGCCATTGGGTTTTGTCAGTGACCGAGGCGTTTTTTAGCCACAGCGGTAGCTGGCTTTCGATCAGTCGGGTGTAGCGAGCTTGTAAAAGAAACTCGGGTTTGATGAGCCAGCTTGAGGTCAATAAAAACTCGATCCGCTCGGACAATAACTCGATGCTCGTGTCTTGCTGCTGGTTGCGTGCGAGCATCCAGTCGTGTCGGATGTCGCGGTCTTGCTTGGCAATCAGTTGGTCAACGTAAAAGGTTGTTGTGTCTTCTTGGTTAACGGCTAACACATCCACGTTCTGGTGAGCCAGGGCGCGGACACGCTCTTCATTCAGCACGCAATGGAGTAACGTTTCACGCTGATAATCGTCCTTTATCCGGGCGTTTAACTCGACGGTGAGCGCTGTGATGGAGTCGAAGGTTTCAATACCATTGCGCGGGGTGTAGAGCACGACGGTTCTTGGCGTGTCGTCCTGGATGATTCGTTTGTAATGAGGGTTAAAAGGGTCAACAGGCAGATCTTTTGTGGTGATGATGAACGCACCGTACAGGGCGACCGTAGGGACTGATGAGTGGCCATTGAGTGCTAGCGTATAAAAGCCAAAGGTCGTTGTGAGTGGTGCAACCGCGGCGGGCGCTGGGAAAAGCTGGTTAATCGCTTCCAGCGCAGCAACGCTTAAGGTTTGATCCGCGCGACGTACGTTGGCTTCGGCAAGCATCAGTTTTTGGATAAATTGTGACAGCCAGATTTTCGGCGTTTGACCGCCGAAGCGCTCACTCTTTTTTCGCCAAAAGTCAGTCAATGCAGACCTGACGCAGGTCTCAAGATTATGGGTGGTGAAATCCAGGTATTTTTCCAGCGCGGGCAGGGTGATTTCACGGACTTTGTCTTGATCTGCCAGGGTGTAATCCTGATGGTAGATGCGGCCGGATTCCGGTCCGAAGGTCGGAACTGTCTGAGTGAGGTAGCACTCATCGATCAGTTGGCTAAGCGATTGACTGGCGATGACGGATGACTGGCCGGGCTCAGGGGTTAATAAGTAGTTGCGGAAGAGAAAGTCAGTACAGATGTCTTCAGGCAGCGTTGGGAAAAATACCCGCAGACGATGGTCCAGTGCGGTCTCAAGGTTGGGAAAGGCATCCGTCAGTGTGGTCAGTTCGCGCTCAGCGCCTTTGAAGCGCTCCAGATGTGTAGGCATGTCGTGTTTCCTGTAGAGGCGTGCGGGGTGCACGCGACGTCGTGATCACAGGAAAACGCAAAGTGTTAGCGGGTGGGTCTTACATATCTATGGAGCGAACCTGCGACCGCCAAAGACGCCGTCGAGCGTCTTTGGCGGCCAGGCAGGGTGACTCGACGTGCGTCAGTCGAGGTGGTCATCAGGGTCAGCCTGCACAGCCCCGCCTGCGGTATTTTCAAACCTCAACTGACCTGGCTTGCGGAGTCTTTGGCGGGTGTGTGCCAGAGACAGTCCAAGGCGTGGCGCAACCGTGACGGGGATTTCCATTGGTAGCCAATCGTCATTTTTCAACAGGGCGAGATCCAGATTTCTGCCATAAGAGAAGACGACCTCCCCTGCGCCCTGCTGGGTTCTTTGCGCAAAGCGGGGCGCTGCACCTGTCACCTTGATGGCAAGGCGCGGCAAATCGTGCAGGGTCATTCATGCGCGCTTTACGCTATAATCCCGCCCTTTAGTTGTTTCTGCGCTTGGCGCGCAGTACACCCTTTTTTCAGGCGCCCGCCGCCTGCCTGCATTTTTAAGAGGCTAATCCAGTGGCATTGACGATTCTTGGCCTGTCCGGCGCCCTTAGCCATGATCCCTCAGCAGCCCTCTATATCGACGGCAAGCTGGTAGCGGCGGCTGAAGAAGAGCGCTTCGTACGCGATAAGCATGCAAAGAACCGCATGCCTTATGAGTCCGCAAAATTCTGCCTTGAGCAAGCCGGTATCAAGCCTTCTGACGTTGACGTGGTCGCGATTCCGTTCGCGCCGATCAGCTTGTTCGGCAAGGCACGCTGGCACTATGCCAAGCGTTACTGGTACGCCCCGGATCGCGCGCTTGACGCGATTCTGATGGGCAACCGGCGCTACAAGCGCTATCGCAACAAGATTGTGTTCTGCCTTGAGCAACTGGGTTTTGATCCGAAGAAAATCAAGATCGAGCCTGTTGAGCACCACTTGGCTCACGCCTCCAGCGCCTACCACTGCTCGGGTTTCAAAGAGAAAACCGCGATTCTGGGCATCGACGGCAAGGGCGAATACGCCACGACCTTCTTCGGTTATGGCGAGAACGGCAAGATCACCAAGATCAAGGAATTCTTCGACCCGGACTCCCTCGGCGGCCTGTATGGCGCGATTACCGAGTTCCTCGGTTTCGAGATGCTCGACGGCGAGTTCAAGGTGATGGGCATGGCGCCGTACGGCGATGCCAGCAAATACGATTTCTCGCGTCTGGCTTCGTTTGAAAACGGCGAACTGGTGATCAACACCGAGTACGCTAACGTCATCGGCCTGCGTCGCTATAAAGAGAAGGGCAAAGGCTTTTACTTCTCGCCAAAACTGATCGAGTGGCTGGGCCCTAAGCGTGAAGGCGATATCGCCGACGAACCTTACATCCACTACGCGGCCAGCATGCAAGCGCTGTTTGAAAAACTGTCCTTGCAGATGATCGACTACTACTTGGGCGACATCCTCAAGGAAACTGGCAAAATCGCTTTCGCTGGTGGCTGCGCGCTGAACGTTAAGCTGAACCAGAAAATCATCGCTCGCCCTGAAGTCAAAGAGCTGTTTGTCCAGCCTGCGTCCGGCGATGCCGGTACGGCGGTGGGTGCAGCCGCTTATGTGTCCCACGCACGCGGCGTGCCCGTCGAGAAGATGGAACACGTCTATCTCGGCCCTGCGTACAGCAACGAAGACGTAATCGCGGCGTGTGCCCGTCACCCTGGCAAGCCTGCGTACCGCAAGATCGAAGGCACGCCAGAGAAGATCGCCAAGATCATGGTCGATGGCAACCCGGTGGCCTGGTTCCAGGGTCGCATGGAGTTTGGCCCGCGTGCCTTGGGCGGTCGTTCGATCATCGGTTGCCCGAGCAGCGAAGGCGTGGCTGACCGCATCAACGAACAAATCAAGTTCCGCGAGCGCTGGAGGCCTTTCTGCCCGTCGATGCTCGACACCGTGGGCCCGCAGATGATCAAGGTCGATCACCCGGCACCTTTCATGACCTTCACCTTTGAAGTGGCTGAAGAGTGGAAAACCCGCGTGCCAGAGGTGGTCCATGAAGACGGCACCTCGCGCGCGCAGGTGCTCAAGCGCGAATACAACCCGCGCTACTACGACATGATGAAAGCCCTCGAAGTGCTGACCGGCAACGGCGTGTCGCTGAACACCTCGCTCAACCGTCGTGGCGAACCGATGGTCTGCTCGCCGACTGACGCGCTGAACATGTTCTTCGGCTCTGATTTGCAGTACCTGATCATGGAAGACATCCTGGTCGTAAAAGAAGGCGCGCCGCGTTATGAATCGCTCGACTGAGCGGCATGTGCTGCAGTTCTGTCACGGCTATGACGGGCCGTTTCTGGACTGTGCGCGTCAGTACGCGAGCCTGTTCGCCGGCAGCGGGTACCGGGTGACCACGGTCTTTTTGACCGGTGCAGCCGACCCAGAGGTAGCAGCAGGCTGTGCGTCGGACGAAGTGCTGTTTATGGAATTCAGCTCCAAGGCCATTCGTGGCCTCAAGCTGGGCGCCATCGCGAAGCTGCGTAAAATCGCAGCCTCGCGCCATTTCAGTTTCTGCATTGCCCACCGCTTCAAGCCGATTTATATCGCCTTGCTCGCCACGGGGTTGCCGGTGATCGGCGTGCATCACGCGTTTGGCGACTATCAGCGTCGCAGTCGCAAACTGTTTGCCCATCTGTTTCGCAAGCGTCTGAGCCTGCTCGGTGTTTCCGATGCGGTGCGTGACGACATGCGCAAATGCCTGCCCAAGTGGCCGACGGGGCGCATCAGCACGCTTTACAACCGCATCGATATTGCCGCCGTGCAAGCCAGCCAGCTGCCAGGCACCCAGGCGCGTGAAGCGCTGGGTGTGTCGATCGATGGCTTTATTGTCGGTAACGTCGGGCGTCTGCACCCGGACAAAGACCAGGCCACCTTGATTCAGGGCTTCGCCAAAGCGCTGCCAGGCCTGCCGACTGACAGCCAGTTGGTGATCCTGGGCAAGGGCCGTCTGGAGCAAGACCTCAAAGAACTGGCCCGCGAACTCGGCATTGAGCAGCAGGTGAAGTTCTTGGGCCAGGTGCCCGATGCGCGTCGTTATTTCCGTGCATTTGATGTGTTTGCCCTCAGTTCCGATCACGAGCCGTTCGGCATGGTCTTGCTGGAGGCCATGGCCGCTGGTGTTCCATTGCTGGCCACGGCCTGTGGCGGTGCCAAGGAGGTGGTTGAAGGTGTGGGCATTCTGTTCCCGCTGGGCGATGCCGAACACTTGGCTCAAGGTATCAAGCATTTGGCGGGGCTCAGTGATGAGCAACGCCAGGCGTGTGCGGATTTGATGCTGGCGCGCCTGCATGAGCGCTTTAGCGATCAAGCGGTACATGACCGGTTCTGGCAATTGCCGCAAGTCACCGACCTGACTGCGGGGGCCTGATGTTCAATTTTTTCCAAGGCTGGCGTGAGCGCGGCTGGAACGTTGTCGACGCGGGGACTTACGCCGATGCTTGGCAGCGTTTTGGTGGCAGCGTCGCGACCCATCCCATGGTGGTTGAGCGTTTGGCTAAATTGGCCGGCATCCCGGTGCGCTATCTGGCCTGGGAGCAAGGTGGCGAACTAAAAGCAGCGATTCCGACGTGGGGCCGCGATTTGGCCTTGTCCAAGGACGTGCTCAAGCGTCACGGCAAAAAAGGCCTGTTCGATCTGGGCAATGCAGAGATCATTCTGCCCGCTGCGGCGGATGCCAACGTGCCTTTGCGACATCGCGGTCGCTACCTTTCGGTGCTCAATGAAGGGCGTTTCAGTACGCTGATCGCGCAAACCGAACAATTGGCCATGGCGCGCGCGCCTGAAGATCTGTCGAAGAAATTTCGCTACAACCAACGCCGCGAACTGCGCTTGCTGGAAGAAGCGGGCGGTGTCGTGCGCCCGGTGACGGATTTTTCCAGCCCTGAACTGGCAGCTATCTACTGCGATTTGTTCATGCGCCGCTGGGGTTTCGTGGCCACAGGGGCCGAGCATATGGCCGAAGTGGTTGAGCTGTTGCGTGAACTATTGATCGGATCGGTCGTGTTTCTTAATGATTCTCCCATTGCCATTCAGTTGGTATACCGAGTTGAATCGCCCGAATGGATCAGCGTTGAGTACGTTAACGGTGGTGTTGACCCTCAGACCCGTGATTTCAGCCCCGGTAGCGTATTGAGCTTCCTCAATACTCAATCGGCCTGGGAGCAGGCGCGCAGCGTTAACAAGCCTTTGCGTTTCTCGTTCGGCCGCGCTGACCGCGAATACAAAGAGCGTTGGTGCAACCCGGTGCCCGTGTTTAAAACGTAAACAATCCTTTGTAGGTGCGAGCTTGGTCGCGATCTTTTAAAAGATCAGAAGATCGCGAACAAGCTCGCCTCTATAGGAAAACTGCATAGAGCCCGACCATGAGCCGCAAACAGCAACTCCTCAAGCGCCATCGGCGCAACAAGCGAATGGGCTTGCTGATCGGCCTGCTGGTGCTGATTGCCAGCGGGCTGTTGCTGGCCTGGTGGTTGCCGCTGGTGCTGGCGGTGCTGGGTTGGGTGGCCCATGAAGCATGGTTCGCTGACCATCTGTTCTACTCGCCCCAAGACGACTACCAATACACCTTCGGGCCAGACGGCGAACGCTTTGACCTGCGCCTTGAGGCGCAGCGTCTGCTGCTTGATCAGCCGCTGAACCTTGCGGGGGGTGAAACGCTGGTATTGGCCATCAAGGTCAGCAGTCGCGGGCTGGGGCGTTTTATCGACCCGAGCGTTCAACTGCTGGGCGGCGAACAACCCGACCAACAAACCTTCGAGCGTGGAGTCAACGGCCTGCGGTATCTGAACCTCAGTGAGCAAGCGCAGGTATTGAACCGCGGTGAACTGCGCCTCAAAGGGCGTCATTGCAGCGTGCAAGGCCAGCCTGAGCTTTGGGTGTTTCGCCATCCTGATTACCGCGAGCAGCGGGTGATGGTGATCGCGCCCCACGCAGACGATGCCGAACTGGCTGCTTTTGGCTTGTACAGCCAAGCCAAAGAAGCGTGGGTCGTGACCCTCACTGCGGGTGAAATTGAGGCTGAGCACTATCAGCACATGGGGCTTGAGCGGGCCGAAGCGGCGAGGCTCAAAGGGCGTTTGCGGGCGTGGGACAGTGTGGTGGTACCACGTTGGGCCGGGGTGCCCGAAAAGCATTGCGCGCAGTTGGGGTATTTTTGTCTGCAACTGCCTGCGATGCAGGCCGCCCCCGAGCAGCCTGTCGCCTCCCGCGAGGCGGACCTCAGCGACATCCGGCTGTTTCGCCAATTCAACCCGTCTGTGCTGCCAGGTGATGAAGATGGTGCTCCGACCTGGCATAACCTGCTGGCGGATTTACGCACGTTAATTCTGCGCGCGCGGCCCGAAGTCATTGTGTTGCCGCATCCCACCCTTGACCCGCACCCCGATCACATCTGCGCGCAAGCTGCGGTGCTTGAAGCATTGCAAGGGCTGGAGTGGCAGCCGACGACCTTGCTGGGGTACGCCAACCACCTGCATGACAATGACCGCTGGCCCATGGGCAACAGCGGCGACGGGATTGCCCTGCCGCCAGTCTTTGATGCTTCGCTCAGCGTGCACCCTTGCAGCCTGCCATTGACCCTTGATCAGCAGCGCGACAAGGCGATGGCGCTGGGCATGATGCATGACTTGCAACCCCGTGCCGCGCTCAAACGCAGACTGCGTCGTTCGATCCAGGTGCTACTCGCAGGCAGAAAGCCATCGCCTTATGGCGAGAATGAATATTTTCGTAAAGCAGTTCGACGGCATGAGCTGTTCTGGCGTCTTGAGACGCCGCAAGGAAAATCATGAAAGTTCTATTTCTAGTACAGAAAGAGCAGCGAGCCATTCTGGATCGCCTCTATGACGGCATTGCCGCGAACTGCGAGTGTGATATTCGCTGGCTGAGCAGCGATGAACAGCGCAACTTGCGCGGGTATTTCCGACGCGAAGTGGACGTTACGCGTTATGACCGCATAGTGTTTTTCTTACGCTTCAAACAGGAAATCCGTCAGGTCAGCTTTATCCGCACTGTGCCCAACCTGGTCATTCTTGAGCACGATGCCTATCAGAACTACATCGAGTGTAAGTACACCGGTAAATTCAGTGCCCATTACCGTCAACTGCCGTGGGCGCGGGTAATCAGCTCCGGCTTTATGGTCACGCAACGTTTGCGCGACGAGGGTTTTGACGCGGTGTTCGTGCCCAAGGGCTATGACCAGACGCTGCTGCATGATCTGGGCCGTGAGCGTGACATTGAGCTGGCATTTGTCGGCAGCACCAACAGCGTGGCTTACAGCGGCCGCAAAGCCTTGCTCGATGAACTGGCCAGTGTAGAGCCACTGGTGGTCACCCGTACCAAGTCCGGTGATGACTACCGCGATACCCTTAACCGCATTCGCTTCTTTGTGAGCGCGGACGTGGGTATGGGCGAATACATGATCAAAAACTTCGAAGCCATGGCCTGTGGTTGCGTGTTGCTAGCCTTTGATCAGGGTGAAGCAGAAAACCGTGCATTGGGCTTTGAAGACATGCATAACATCGTTTTTTATCGCGATATTCCCGAGCTACAGAAAAAACTGACACGCTTGCGTAATGATTCTCAACTAGCTGCCGATATTGCCCTTCGTGGTCGTGATCTGGCGGTGTCACAGTACAGCTTCGGTCGAATTGGCCAGCGGATTGTTGAAGAGCTACAACCAGCACTACGTCCTCATCCACCCCTGTCCTGGGTAGATCGAGTTCGATTGAAACTGGGTATTTGAGACGACCTTGAGTCAATCGCGGTGATACCCCCCAAAGGACTGAATCTAACAATGAGAGGAGGCGAACCGTGCGGTTCTGCCAAGAAAGTGACATTACCCTGGTTGTGACCAGTTGCGGCCGTCTTGACTTGCTCAAGCTGACGCTCGAGAGCTTTGACCGGTTCAATACAGCGCCTATCCGTGAAGTCTTTATCACCGAAGACTCCGGTGATGAGGCCGTGCGCGCGGCGATTCCGCCCAATTGGCTTGAGCACTGCACTGTTTTCGTCAATAGCCCGAAACTTGGGCAGTTGGCTTCGATTGATCTGGCCTACTCTAAGGTCAGCACCCCCTATATTTTTCATTGCGAAGACGATTGGGAGTTTTATCGCCCGGGCTTTGTCGAAGACTCAAGAACCATTCTGGAACTCAAACCAGAAATCTTGCAGGTCTGGTTACGCAGCTATGCTCATGACTTACGCATTCACAGCCCTTACCTGCATTATGGTGAGCGTGAAGTGATCGGGGGTGTTGCGTGCTATCCGGTACTGTCGGACAAACCGGAATGGCAGAGTTTTTCGCTTAACCCTGGATTACGCCGTTACAAAGAATATTTGTTGTGTGCTCCCTATAGCGGGCATGGTGGCGAAAAAGCGCTATCCAAACGCTATGCCGAGCTTAATCTGCAGGCGGTGGCACTGGAGGCTGACGCGGTATTGCATACCGGCTTCGGCAATCATGTCGAAGTACCGGAGGAGCGCCAGCGCAAGCTCAGACGCGGGCGCCGAGAGCGTATCAAACTGTTTGTTTCTTTGTTGCTGGGAGTGTTGATTGGCGTTCTTATCAGTTAGCAGGTGCGGGTTTGAATCGTGATGATTGAACGACAAGGAAGCGTGTGATGAGCATCATTAATGTGATGTGGTCGGGCGGTTCTCCCTATGCGTCTGTACACAAGGTTCACCAGCAAATCCTGTCCCAGGCGCCGTCCGGGACTCCGGTTAAAACCTGGCTGTTGCAACACGAGGCCCCGGCTTGCTTGAGCGAGCTTGGGGAAGTTAAAGCCTGGAAGTTGTCGTCGCGCTTTTTGAAAGGGCGTGGGATCTGGGTGTTTTCTCGTTTTTTTCGTAACCGTTTTTTTCGCAACGCGCTGTTAGAAAATGATGCCCAGCGGGTGCTGCTTGATGGTTTGGGCGTGGCGCGCGTCCTGTTGCCTGCATTGCGAGCGCTGCCGCAAGTGCGTGCAGTGGTGATCTTTCACGGTTCAACCCGACTGCAATGCAAGGACCTTTGCCTTTTTCGCGCGTTCGCGCCTGAGCAACTGACCCTGTGCGCTGTCTCGCAAACCCTGGCTGATTCGATCGCGGCAGATGTCAAGTTGCCGGTCCTTACCTTGAGCAGCATGCTGGACCCGCAAAAGTCTCAGCAACAATCGTTGTCACGTGAGCAGGCGCGCCAGCAATTGGGCCTTCCTGTGCAGAGCCAGCAGGTGTTCGGCGCCGTAGGGCGACTGGTCGACTCCAAAGGCTTTGACATGCTGTTGAAGGCTTTTGCGCAAAACATCAACACCCATCCAGATCGGCTGCTGATGATTATCGGCGAAGGCCCTCTGCGTGCATCCCTGGAATCACAAATCAATGCGCTCGGATTGCAAGGCAAGGTGCTGCTGCCGGGCTATGTGAGCAACGTGGCCCATCTGTTTCGGGCGTTTGACTGGGTGTTGATTCCCTCGCAAGCAGAGGGTTTGGGGTTGGTCGTACAAGAAGCGGTGATCGCGGGTGTGCCGGTGCTGGCGAGCGATTTGCCCGTATTTTATGAACAGTTGGGTGACGGGGGCTCTTACGTGCCGGTCAATGACGTATCGGCCTGGGCCAAGGCGATTGACGCCTGTTCGTCTCTTGCGGCGTCTGAAGTCGCTGCACGCCAATACGCGGGGCTTGATCCGGAGCACGCCTGGTTGCGCTTTAAACAGGCATGCTCCAGCGTGTTTTAAGCCTGTTGAAAGGCGTTTTGCAGGGCTTGTACGGGGAACTTGTCGCTCAGGTTCTCGCGTTCGATGTAACGCAAGAAGTGCTGAAGGTTACGCTGCACCAGCTTTTTAGGCAGCGGCGCCTTAAAAAAGCGCATATCGGCTACGTCAATCAAACCCCACTGATTCTCTGGGGTGACTACGATGTTGCCCAAGTGCAGGGAGCGGAAGTAAATGCCTGCAGCGTGCAAGCGACGGATCAACTGGATAAGCTTCGGCAGGTTTTCTTCCCAGTTAAAGCCGTTTTTCTCCGCGATCTGGCGCAGTGTTTGACCTGGCAACGGGTGATACAGCACCGCAGTCATGCCTGGTTTTTCCAGGCGATAGAACGCCAACACCTTGAGCGTCGGGATACCGAGTTTTTCAAGTTGAGCAGCGTTATCGATGAACCGCTTCGAATAAGGGCGCAGCAAGGCAGATGACAGGAGGCGCTTGCGACGAAACAGTTTCACTATGTTCCCGTCTTGCAGCAGGTAGACTTTTGCGCCGTAGCTGTCCGCTTCAAGCGTTTTGGCGCCTTCAATCATTTGATTTAAAGCGGCTTGTGTAAGCCGTGAACATTGCATCGTAGAACCCTTGCGAGCAGTCAGACACGCAATAATGCCGAAAAAGTGGCGTTTTAACCATTCCAGGTTGGCTGGGTGGTTGAATGAGGAGTGGGATGATGTACGAAAGTCGTTGGGCTCAAGCCCTTATGACGTGCGGTGTGTTGTGGTTCATGTTGGCAATTGCCTTTGCGCCCACTAACAAAATCTACCAACAGGGCCTGGTGTTGTTTACCTGGGTTCCGACACTTGTTGTTGCATGGTCTGCTCGTTCGGTATTAGGCCAGGTTTGGCAGGCGCAGCGGGCGCTTTGCCTGTCACTCGTCGGGTTGGCGGTGTGGGCCGTTATCAGCTTGAGTTGGAGCGCTCAGCCACTGAGCCAGGCTAAACAGCTGGTTTACATTGCACTGTTTGTCGTGTCATTCCCGATCCTGGCCAATGGCCGCCCTGAGCGGATCGTGCGATTAATGAAGTGGGGCGGACTCGGACTGGCGCTGATGGCGCTGGTGGCCATTATTTATTTCTATTTCGTCAAAGATCATGCCTGGTCGGTGCGTCTGGAGGGGCTGGGCGAATTGGCTCATCCTATCCTGGGTGCCTATGCGATCGGCGTGGCCGGCATCTGGATGCTGCACTGGGTGCCTCAAGGGCGTCGGGCGCAATTGCTTTGGCTGGTTGCGCTTGGGTTGCTGGGCAGCTTTGTGGTCATGACCCAAAGCCGTGGCGCGGCCTTGGCGCTGTTGCTAACGGTTCTGGCCATGCCAATTTGGCGCCGTGATCGGCGTACGTTGATGATTGCGACCCTTGCATTGGTTGGCGCTGCAGTGGTGTTTTGGTACATGCAGGCGTTGATGCTTGCACGCGGTTCTTCGTATCGGCCGGAACTGTTTATGGCCAGCCTGCATATGATCCAAGCGCACCCATGGCTTGGCTTGGGGCTTGAGGCGCCGTTTGACGTAAAGGCCGTTGGGCTGACCTTTGATCACTCACACAATCTGTTTACCAGTGTGGCGATCAGTTTGGGCCTGCCAGGGTTGCTGCTCTGGTCTGTCGCCTGGTTTTCGGTGCTTGTCTATGGCTGGCGCGCACGGGCGACGCTCTTGGGCCAAGCCGTCATTGGCATGTGGGTGTTTTCGACGCTGGCCATGCAGTTTGATGCGGCCAGCCTGCTGGATACCCCGCGTGCAGAATGGTTTATCACCTGGCTACCGATTGCCGTGGCGACTCTTTTGTCGTTCAAGCCGGCGTGTCGTGAAGCCTGTGATAAAATTTCGCGTTTTCCTTAAATCAGTGAGCTCTACGATGAGTGATTCACCGTCCGAAGCGGAACAGAGTTCAAGCCTGAAAGTCTACTTCCGGCTGTTGAGTTATGTGAAGCCTTACATCGGCCTTTTCCTGCTGAGTATTGTCGGCTTCCTTATTTTCGCTTCGACCCAACCAATGCTGGGTTACATCCTCAAGTATTTCGTCGATGGCCTGTCCAATCCCGACGCAGTGTTGTTCCCAAGCGTGCCTTACCTGCGTGATCTGCGCCTGCTACAAGCCGTGCCGCTGCTGATCGTATTGATCGCGGCGTGGCAGGGGCTGGGCTCTTTCCTGGGTAACTACTTCCTGGCCAAAGTGTCGCTGGGGCTGGTCCACGACCTGCGTGTGCAGCTGTTTAACAACCTGCTGGTACTGCCTAACCGTTACTTCGACAAGCACAACACGGGTCGTCTGATCTCGCGCATCACTTTTAACGTGACCATGGTCACGGGCGCCGCCACTGATGCGATCAAGGTCGTGATTCGTGAAGGCATGACGGTGGTGTTCCTGTTTGCGTCTCTGCTGTGGATGAACTGGCGCCTGACGCTGGTAATGATTGCCATCCTGCCGTTGATCGCCGTCATGGTGAGCACGGCCAGCAAAAAATTTCGCAAGCAAAGCAAGAAAATCCAGGCGGCCATGGGCGATGTGACCCACGTGGCCTCCGAGACCATTCAGGGGTATCGAGTGGTGCGCAGCTTCGGCGGCGAAACGTATGAGCGCCAACGCTTTCTGAATGCGAGCCAGAGCAATACTGACAAACAACTGCGCATGACCCGTACCGGGGCGATCTACACCCCGATGCTGCAATTGGTCATCTACGTGGCCATGGGCATTTTGATGTTCCTGGTGCTGTATCTGCGCGGCGATTCGTCGGCGGGCGACATGATTGCCTATATCACCCTGGCGGGCCTGCTGCCCAAGCCGATTCGTCAGCTGTCTGAAGTCAGCTCGACGATCCAGAAGGGCGTGGCGGGAGCTGAAAGCATCTTTGAGCAACTGGACGAGCCACAGGAAGTCGACAATGGCACCGTTGAGCGCGACCACGTCAGCGGTCGCCTTGAAGTGCGTCACCTCAACTTCACCTACCCCGACACTGATCGTCAGGTGCTCAAGGACGTGACGTTTACGGTTGAGCCGGGGCAGATGGTGGCACTCGTGGGGCGTTCCGGCAGCGGCAAATCGACGCTGGCTAACCTGATCCCGCGCTTCTATCACCACACCTCGGGCGAAATCCTGCTCGACGGGGTTGAGATTGAAGACTATCGCTTGCTCAACCTGCGCCGTCATATCGCGCAAGTGACCCAGAACGTGACCTTGTTCAGCGACACTGTCGCCAACAACATTGCCTACGGCGATCTGGCCGGTGCGCCGCGTGCGGATATTGAAAAAGCTGCGCGTGATGCCTACGCCATGGACTTTATCGAGCAGCTGCCACAAGGCCTGGACACTCAGGTTGGCGAAAACGGTGTGCTGTTGTCCGGTGGTCAGCGTCAGCGTCTGGCGATTGCCCGTGCCTTGCTCAAGAACGCGCCGTTGCTGATCCTGGATGAAGCGACTTCAGCGCTCGACACTGAGTCTGAGCGCCATATCCAGGCCGCTCTTGACCATGTGATGCAAGGCCGCACCACGCTGGTGATTGCGCACCGCCTTTCGACCATCGAGAAAGCCGACATGATTCTGGTCATGGATCAGGGCCAGATCGTTGAGCGTGGCACCCACAGTGAGTTGCTGGCTCAAAACGGCTACTACGCCCGCCTGCACTCGATGGGCCTCGATGCCCCGCTGTCTTCTGGCGACATCGCCTAAAGCGGGAGCACAAACCTGGAGGAGCGGGCTTGCCCGCGATAGCATCACTTCGGCTGTTCTCATCGACCGAGTTGTTTGCATCGTGAGCAAGCCCGCTCCCACAGCGGTCTTTATTTGACTGAAGCTGCGTTTACCGACGTGTACCGTGCGCCGGGTCATGTAAGCCATCTCTGATTCTCATTCCTGCGATTAACGCCGTGAACTGACCTGCCTTCACCCTGTGTTAATATCGCGCCCCTGTTCATTTTGTATGTGGGTTCTCCATGAAGTTGTCCATGCCGCGATTCGATCAAGCCCCTGTCTTGGTGGTAGGCGATGTCATGCTCGACCGTTACTGGCATGGCGGAACCTCACGGATTTCCCCTGAGGCGCCAGTGCCGGTGGTCAAGGTCGAGCAAATTGAAGACCGTCCGGGCGGTGCAGCCAACGTTGCATTGAACATTGCTGCCCTTGGCGCGCCAGCTTCGCTGGTGGGTGTCACCGGCGACGATGAAGCTGCCGACAGCCTGGCCAATAGCTTGAAGGGCGCGGGTGTACGCGCAATTTTCCAGCGCATCGCGCACCAGCCAACCATCGTTAAACTGCGGGTCATGAGCCGTCACCAGCAACTGCTGCGTATCGACTTTGAAGAGCCGTTTACGACCGACGCCTTGGCGTTGGGCGCGCAAGTCGACAGCTTGCTCGACGGCATCAAAGTGCTGGTGCTGTCCGATTACGGCAAAGGCGCCTTGAAAAATCACCAGGTATTGATCCAGGCCGCGCGCGCCCGGGGCATTCCGGTGCTGGCCGATCCTAAAGGCAAAGACTTTTCGATTTACCGGGGTGCAAGCCTGATCACACCTAATCTCAGCGAGTTCGAAACCATTGTCGGTGGCTGCACCGACGAGGCTGATCTGGTCGCCAAAGGCGCCAAGCTGATGGCTGATCTTGAGCTGGGAGCCTTGCTGGTCACCCGTGGCGAACACGGCATGACCTTGCTGCGTCCGGGCTTTGCGGCCATGCACTTGCCTGCTCGCGCCCGTGAAGTATTTGACGTTACCGGTGCTGGCGATACGGTCATCTCGACCTTGGCTGCAGCCATTGCTGCCGGTGAAGAACTGCCGCACGCCGTGGCGCTGGCCAATCTGGCGGCCGGTATTGTAGTGGGCAAGCTGGGTACGGCGGCTATCAGCGCCCCGGAACTGCGCCGGGCCATCCAGCGTTCGGAAGGCTCCGAGCGCGGCGTACTGACCCTTGATCAACTGTTGTTGGCCATCGACGATGCGCGGGCTCACAACGAGAGAATCGTCTTCACCAATGGTTGCTTTGACATCCTGCACGCCGGGCACGTGACCTACCTGGAGCAGGCGCGGGCTCAGGGTGATCGTCTGATCGTCGCGGTTAACGATGACGCCTCGGTGAGCCGTCTCAAAGGACCGGGCCGGCCGATCAACAGCGTTGACCGGCGCATGGCCGTATTGGCTGGCCTGGGCGCTGTGGACTGGGTTATCAGCTTCCCGGAAGCCACCCCGGAAAACTTGCTGGCCCAGGTCAAGCCGGATGTGCTGGTCAAAGGCGGCGATTACGGGATCGACCAAGTGGTCGGTGCTGACATCGTGGCCTCGTATGGCGGGACGGTGAAAGTGTTGGGGCTGGTTGAAAACAGCTCAACCACGGCTATCGTCGAGAAAATCCGCGGTCATTAACCAACGTCGACCTCTGTAGGCGCGAGTTTGTCTCGCGATCTTTCAAGATCAAAAGATCGCGCGGTAAGCTCGCCACAGGGTTCGCGTTCGTTCAAACAGGCCGCCGTGCGTTTGATCTTCTGCGCGCCGCCCGTAAAAAGCCGTTGCGTCGCAGTGGCGAAAGCCTTACTTCGTCACCACCTTCCTGAATATCTGCCGCGCCTTGCTGGTCAGGCGCTTGAGCCTCGACTCCTTGCTCGGTGCGCTCAAGCCTTGCTGTTTGAGCCAGTCCTTCCAGCGAATGCGTTCCTCGCGGACCACCCAGCCTTCCTGAGGCGCAAAACTTTCTGCCAGATACAGCCCTCGAGTGCTGGCCGGTTTCAGCTGATCCTTGGTCAAGGTATACAACTGGGCGCAGGGTTTGCCATCGGCCAGTGGCATGAGGTATAGATCCGGGCGCTTGCGATTCAGGCGGGCGACCAGATGATCACCTTCCAAGCGTTCATCAACATGAAACAGGCTCAGCGACTTGGCTTCCTTGGGCACCTCAAGGCGCAGGTCGTAGATCAGTTGCAGGGACGCGGTCGGTAAATGTACGTATGCCCGTGGACGCTCCAGCAAAGGCTGGCTGGCGCACCGCACAGGTCGTGCCGCGCCGGACAACGGCGTCAGGCGAAAGGGCAGGGCTTCTCGGTAATGCAGCGCGCTGGCGTAAGGGGCCGGTAGCCACGTTTCGTTGAAGCGCCCGCTTAGCCAGCCTTCCGGGGTTTCCAGCAGGCACTCTTCAGCCACTTCCTGAACCGCCGTGTGCAGTGGCAAGTTGACCTCATGCGCAGGCACATAGCCCGAGATCAGCTTGAGCACTACATCGCCCCGGTCCTGACGCCGCTGGCGCACCAATACCCAGTAATCGCGACCTTGCCAGGTCAGTGTCAGGCGTACCGATACCCCCAGGTTGGCCAACTCGACGGCGAAGCGTTCAGTGTCTGCGACGCTCACCAGACGGCGCTTGCTCAAGGTTTGCGAAAAGTTAAGCGGCATGCCGACGCTTTGATAGCTCAAGCCTTCAGGCGTGGCCTCGACATACAACGGCAGGGTTTTGAAGTCGCTGGGGTTCTTGCGGATCAGCATTCGCGGCATGTCGGCTCCTTCTTGCGTCGGGGTCGGCCGATTCGGCAGCTTTAGGCGTTACGCAGCACCTGCGCAACGGTCGCCACGTTATGGGCCAAGTGCAGCGGATTAATAGTACCGACAATAGCACTGGCAACCCCGTGATGGCCAAACACCAGTTCGAAGCTGGCGCGCACCGGGTCAACCCCGGGTTTGAGGCACACATGGCCGCTGGCCAGGGCCTTCTTCACCAGAATCGCCTTGCCGTGAGCAGCTGCGTAGTCAATCACCGGCTTTTCGGACTGCTCGTTCAGGTTGTAAGTCACCATCGCGCAGTCGCCGTTCTCCAGGGCTTTAAGGCCGCCCTCGACGGTTTTGCCCGAGAGCCCGAAACCGCGAATCTTGCCCTCGCGTTTCAGCTCGGCCAAGGTTGCGTAGACTTCGTTTTCGTTGAGGATCGCAAGATCGTTGCCGTCAGAGTGCACCAGCACCAGATCAATGAAATCGGTCTCCAGGCGTTGCAGGCTGCGTTCGACCGAGCTTCGGGTATGTGCGGCGCTGAAGTCGTGGCGCGAAACGCCGTTGTCGAACTCTTCGCCGACCTTGCTGACAATTACCCAATCCTGACGCTGGCCGCGCAACAGCGGCCCCAGGCGCTCTTCGCTGCGTCCGTAAGCCGGCGCAGTGTCGATCAGATTGATCCCCAGGTCACGGCCCAGTTTGAGCAGCATTTTGGCGTCGGCATCATCCGGTATCTGAAAACCGCTGGGGTATTTCACCCCTTGGTCGCGGCCCAGCTTCACGGTGCCCAAGCCCAGCGGCGATACCCGCAGTCCGGTGCTGCCCAATGGGCGAAGAAAGTCGTGCAGGGTTGCCTGGCTCATGGCAGCAGTTGCTCCCAAGCAGTTTGACCCAAGGGCGGGCGCGGGAACTCAGGCAGCGCAGGCGGATTGCTCGGCGTGATAGCGTCCTGCTCAAGCGCAGTGATAACCCGATCGGCGAAGTCCGGCGCCAGCGCCAGCTTGGTTGGCCAGCCCACCAGTAAGCGACCTTGATCCGCGAGGAAGGCGTTATCCGGACGTGTCAGCCCGGACTGCGCCGGCTCGGCACGGTTGACCCGCAGCGTGGTCCATTGCGCCAGGCTCAGATCGACCCACGGCAGCAAATTGCCCAGTTCTTTTTTGGCCACGGCGATTTGTTCGGCCGGTTCGCGGGCCACGCCATCGGCTTCGGCAATATCCCCCCCCAAATACCACACCCACTCGCCATTTGCGGCCGGGTGCGTGGTGACGGTAATCCGCGGCTTGGGGCCACCGCCCAGGCAGTGCGCGTACAGAGGTTTAAGGCTTGGGCCTTTGACCAGCACCATGTGTAGTGGGCGCAGTTGTTGCGCGGGCACGCTGATTCCGGCGCTGGCCAGCAGTTCAGCATTACCGGCTCCAGCGCTGAGCACGATGCGTTGTGCGTGAATGTCGCGGCCATCGACTCGCAGGCCAATCAACTCTTCGTTCTCAAACAGCGGCTCGATGTGCTGGCCCGCCAGCAGGCTATCGCCCGCCAGCTCGGCCAAACGCGCGATCAGGCTTGGGACATCCACCACCAGCTCAGCCAGGCGATACACCTTACCCTTGAAGCGCGGGTCTTGCAGCGCGGGGGGGAGTTGATCGCCCTTGACCTGATCGACTCGGCCGCGCACCGCCTTGCTGGCAAAAAAACTGGTCAGATTGCCTGCCAGGGTGCCGGGGGACCACAAATAATGGGCTTGTGAAAGCAAGCGCACGCCGCTTAAATCCAGCTCGCCGTCACCGGCAAGGGCTTCGCGCCAGCGGCGCGGCATGTCCGCAATGGCTTCAGAGGCGCCGGTCAGCGCACCGTGCAGCGCATACTTGGCGCCGCCGTGAATGATGCCCTGCGACTTCAGCGTCTGTGCGCCACCGAGTGATTGGTTCTCGACCAAAATTGTGGAAAAACCCTGACGGCGCAGGCGGGCATTGAGCCAGAGGCCAGCGACACCAGCGCCGACAATCAGCACGTCGGTGGAAATAACAGATGGCATGGGCGACCTCAGTGTTCAAAGACAAAGACGCAGTATAAAGAAGCTGCAAGCTGCAAGCTGCAAGTAAAAGCTAGATCAAAAGCCGCATGATGCTCCGCTTTTGGTCGGTTTTACTTGCCGCTTAAAGCTTGCAGCTGCCTCAATGTCCTGCCGTTTTCGAAAACAGTTGAATCACCACCACGCCCAGCACAATCAAGCCCATGCCCAGCATGGCGGGCACATCGAGTTTTTGCCCGTAAATAAACAGCGCAGCAATGCTCACCATCACAATGCCCATGCCTGCCCACACCGCATATGCCACGCCCACCGGAATGGTGCGCACCACCAGCGTCAACATCCAGAACGCCGTGGCATAGCCCGCAATCACCAGAATTAACGGTAATGGCGTGCTAAAACCTTTGATCGCTTTCATCGAAACGGTGGCAATCACTTCGGCGCAAATGGCGATGGCCAGATAGTAGTAAGCGGTCATGGGGGCATCCTGAGGGTGGGTGGCGCAATTTACCAGCACGCCATTCTAGAGGTTGTAAAACTGTGTAGGGGGGCTTTTTTGAGGGCTGGTATTGGGCCTGTTCGCTGCCATCATCGTGGACGTCGTTTTCAAGTAAACTCCGCTCCTATGAATAGAACTCTCTACACCTTGCTGTTTCACCTGGGGCTGCCGTTGGTGGCGATTCGGTTGTGGCTGCGGGCACGCAAGGCCCCCGCGTACGCCAAACGCATAGGTGAGCGCTTCGCGCTGAACCAGCCTGCCATGCAGCCCGGCGGGATTTGGGTGCATGCGGTGTCGGTGGGCGAGAGTATCGCCGCCGCGCCAATGATCCGGGCACTGCTTGAGCGTTACCCGCAATTGCCCATCACGGTGACGTGCATGACGCCCACCGGATCGGAGCGTATCCAGGCCATGTTTGCCAATGAACCGCGAATCCAGCATTGCTACCTGCCTTATGACTTGCCTTGGGCGGCGGCGCGTTTTTTGAATCGCGTACAGCCAAAGCTGGCCGTGATCATGGAAACCGAGTTGTGGCCCAATCATATTCATCAATGCGCTCAACGTGGCATTCCAGTGGCGTTAGCCAATGCGCGGCTTTCGGCCCGTTCGGCAAAAGGCTATGCACGGTTTGCCAAGCTGACCCGCCCGATGCTTGAAGCCATGAGCCTCATTGCCGTGCAGACAGAAACTGAAGCGCAACGATTCCGTGAACTCGGCGCGCGTCCTGAATGTGTTGAGGTTACGGGGTCCATCAAGTTCGATTTGAGTCTTGATCCGCAGTTGTTGGTCAAGGCCCGGGCATTGCGTGAACAGTGGCAGGCACTAGACCGCCCTGTCTGGATCGCCGCCAGTACCCACGAAGGCGAAGATTCAATCGTGCTCGCGGCTCATCGGCAATTACGGGTCAGTTGCCCTGATGCGCTATTGATTCTGGTGCCGCGTCACCCCGAGCGTTTTAACGCAGTGTTTGAGCTGTGCCAGCGCGAAGGCTTTACCTCGGTACGCCGCTCAAGTGGCGAGCCGGTCAGCCCTCAGACTCAGGTTATGCTGGGCGACACGATGGGCGAGTTGCTGTTTCTCTATGCTCTGGCAGACACCGCCTTTGTCGGCGGTAGCCTGGTGCCCAACGGCGGGCACAACCTGCTGGAGCCCGCCGCCTTGGGCAAGCCCGTGTTGAGCGGGCCGCATCTGTTCAATTTTTTCGACATCGCTGCGTTGTTGCGCGAAGCCGGCGCGTTGCTGGAAGTGGAAGATGCCCAAGGTTTGGCCTTGGCGGTGCAGCGCTTGTTTGAACGGCCCCAGGATGCGCACCGAATGGCCGAAGCGGGCCTGAAGGTTATTCAGGCCAACCAAGGCGCACTCCAGCGTTTACTCAATGCATTGGGTGGCTTAATGCCACGATGAGCCGTCGAGCCAGGTCGCGTTACTCATCACCGGCCAGAGGCAGAAACCAGCGCTCGGCCAAGCTTCTGCCGAGCGTACCGCGGTGCACATCGACGACGGCTTGCTCACTGCGTGCGTCAGCCAGTTGTGAGAAATAGCTCAATTTGCGCTGCTCCTTTGTTTTAAGGTGAGCCACCTCAAATTCAGCTTTTGGCGTTCGAGCTTCCGCATAGTGGAAGTGGGCATACCACAGTGCAAAGCCGTCTTTGTTATTGATGGCGTATTCCTGGATGAAGTCTTTGCGTGGTCCTTTTAACTGAATGCGCTTTCCGAGAGCGGCAAATTGAACCAGATTCTCGTCAATCAGGTATTGAAGGTTGCTGTGGGTCGGTGGCAGTTCAAAGCTTAATTGGGTACGCAAGGCCTTGCCCTCACTGAAGAAGTTGCCGGCCGCGACTCGCATGTTGTCTACCAGAGCCACATCATCGGGGCGCCGGGACTCTGCTGGAAGGCTCTGTAGGGCGACGTCCATTTCGGTGGCCAGGGCGTCGAGTTTTTTGCCTTCGTTATTGAACAGTTCTTCGATTTCTACGGGGTACCTGCAGAGCTTTCGGAATTCTCGGGCTTTGTACAGATTATGTTCATAGAGGCGATAAAGTTTTCGTGCGTCACCCTTAATGAGGCTGAGCGCTCTTGAAGGGGCAACTGAAGGCAAGGGATCTTGTTTGATTTCTACCCATTCGTTACCGCGCTGGGAGTAGGTCGAGAGCAATTTTTTGTCGTAACCGTCGCGGACTTCTATGACGTCAACCGGCCAGTCCTGACCGGCGGGTTTTAATTCACCAATCAATTTGCCTTTACCTTTGACACTGATTATTTTTTTCTGCGGTGCGCCTCCCGAGGACGGGCGGCTTCGAGGTTTTTTTCGCGATTTCGGTTCAGGTTTTATTTCGTCTGCCAGTGACTTTCTGGCGTCCTGATAGAGCTCTGTCAGCAGTTGCACAAGTTTATCGAAGTATTCAGGCTCCAGATCTTCGGCGTGTACCATTTGGATGCCATGCAATCCATCGAGCGCCTGGCCGTAATTGCCCACCAAGCTGTCCAGGACTTCGAGGCGTATGTGGGTATCTAAGCGCTGCAAGTTGAGTTCATTGTGGGTTTGAGTATGTTCCTGGAGAGGATCAATCGTAGCGTCCAGGGTGTCTTCAACGGCTTTGCCTATCGCTATTTTGGTACTGGCCAATTTAAGACAGTTCAGTTGAAACCCTTTAAGGCTCAGCACGGTATGGGCTTCTTCGGATAGATCGTTGAGCAGGGACGTGCCTAAGGTCACGCCAGCCGAGCCTTGGTTAAACAACTCATCCAGGAATGAGTTTCTTTGTTCGAGGCGAGCAATCGCGCGCTCGTTGAGGCTTGCCTGTTCTTGAATGAACTGTGAAAACCCATGCGGGTCTTCCTCTCCCGCCAAATCAAACTCGGGGCCGGGTGAACTGAACTGCGGCCATTTTTCAATCAGTGCTCTTTGCTCGCGTGCGGAAAGGAACAACGCATCGACTCTGTTATCAAAGGCCTTCTCAAGCAGCGAGATCAGAACAGGATTTTTAAAGGGAATATCAAGCAGGGCGCGCTCCTGTGTGGTATCGAGCAGTTTCATGAATGCAGCCAATTGCTCTTGCAACGCTATGTTGAGCCTGTCTCGCAGGGATGCAATCTGCGCGCGGGGGAAGCGTAGGTCCGCTGAAGCAGATTTAAGCGCTCTTATAGTGACTTGAACCCTTCTGTGTAGAGGTTCTTCTTGTGAATGAAAGTTCTCCAGATCAGCGTCCAGTTCAAGTTTTCGGGCTTCATTTTTTCGCTGCTTGCTGATGATCCGCTTAGGAGGCATACCGCCTTGCAGGCGCAGTCGCAGATCCAGCGACCATGTGCCTCGACTGTCCGGCTTTACGCTGGGGCCGAGCTGGTTGATGTCCGTAGCGCTGACGATAATGGCGGCGCCACTCGGGTCCACGTCGACGAGGAAAAGATCTTCACCGATCAATACGTGCCACTTTCCATCAATACGATAAAGCCCTTTGTGTAGGCCCTCATGGTATGCCGGCGGCAGAGGCTCAGGGCGTGTCACTTTTAAGCGGGCCAGACGCTCCCTTTGGCTGGGCGTCAGCTGGTTGCGGGCGCTGGCGAAGCTGAAGTCCACCACGGTACTTTCCGTATTGGGGAATTCCCCCGCAAGCGCGACCAGCCCCACATCGATTTTTGGCGGGATGGGGGCGGGCCAGGTCTCCTTCAATTGTGGCGGGGCAAAGGGCCGCATGACGCTGTCCTTGAGGCCTGACGGTAATTTTGCGAGCCGAGGAAGAGCATTCAGGACCGGGTGCAACAGCAGCATGCTCAAGTTGATCAGTACATCTGCAGCTGCGGTTTCACGGACCGCTTTATCGTTACTGGCCAGCGCCGGAATATTTCTGACGGCCAACGAGGTCAAACTTCTCAATCCGGCTGTGAGCATTAGGGGCTGGGGCAGTCCTGGTAGCTGCAGCAGACTGTCGAAAATAAGGTTTGCACCCTCCAGAAGCACGGCCCAGCGGCTTTCACTGTTTGAAACGGTGTCTGCATTTGCCTGTTCTACAAGCGCCCGTGCATTACTGCCATAAAGGAACAGCATCAGTTGGCCGTTAGCCAAATATTGCATTAACTCATTGCTGGCGACATCTGTGGCTAGCAGTGCAGGTGCTGGCGTATCAATCGGTGCGAACTCATCACCCAGCATGAAATGCACGATATGCGGCTCTTTGATGCCGCCGTAATCATAGACGGGACGTGCACGGTCGCTTAACCAGGTCAGTACGCTATTTTGCAGGTCGCCTGGTTGCGCAATAGCGTCCAACAGTGCCGCACGGGTCGGGTACTCCACTAACGACTGGTCGTAAAAGGGGCGGTAAAGCAGGTGGGGCCCTTGTTCGAAGTCAGCGGGTTCAATGATGAACATATTGACCACAATATCGGGCAATGCATCGTGTTGGCGTAACAGTGCCAAGTGGCGAATGACAATGATATTTGCGTCGACGACTCTGGCACCTGATCCCGGTTGTACCACTGCCGCCACATATCGCGCGCCCAGGGCGGTGACCCCGTTCTCATTTTTCAGGCTGTGTTCCAGCGCTTGCAGGGGCAGTTGCGCGCTTAGGTATTGCGCAAATAACTTTTCACGCGAGCTCTGCTCCGGGCTACTGAGCAGCAGGTCTTCCAGTCTCTCGGGATAAGCTTTACCAATATTTACCTGTTCAATCAGGCCATTTCGCCGGGTGATGTAGTCGGTTGTAAGCCACTCGGGCAGGGCTAACCCATAGCGATGGCGCAGTGTCACACTGCCTTTGGGGCGTCCAATCAGATTGTTCAACGCCAATTCAGTCAGGGTCATGGCCGTAGATTCCGTGATGCCCACCGCACCCGGCAAGCCCGTTGCGGTGGTAAACGTCAGCTCAATCGCTTGGGGGTCGAGTACGGCATCTGATGAATATTTGGCGGCGTTGGGTTCCAAATGGACTTGGTCAGCGCGCATTTGCTGACGAAGTACATCGACGGCGTAGGTATGCAAATCGGTAATACCGGAGAGATACGTCTGCCCTTTATTGATTTTTTTGCTTGCGGACAGAGCCAGGCTGTATTGACGATAGAGTGCCTGATCTGCCGGGGATGCTTTTGCCAGCCAGTCAGGCAATTGTGTTTTGAGTGATTCAAGTGTCTCGAGCGTTGCCTGAGGTGAATCTAAAAAGAATGCTGAGGTGTCGATAATATTCGAATACACCCTTTCCAACGCCTGCCATCCTTTGCTGGTGGGCAGTTTCAGTAAACTGATGCGTCGCAGTTGCTGGTTTAGGATGGCAGAGGCGCAGGCTTCAAAAACATTGCCCTCCAGTTCAAAGCGTTTCAGGCGAATGTCTTGTGCAGCATAACGCCGATAGATTCCTGCACTCCAGTGGCGGCTCAGTGAGTCAATATCTTTATAGGTACTGATTGTGCCGTTAGGCTTGAGAAGGTAAACCTGATCAGGGGTCGCCAGTGCAATGCGCGAAGTTAGCCCTGAGCTCATGACGCCAGCGCTAATCACTGAAACTTTAATCCAGTAGGCCCGTACCGCATCTTCCCCATAGAGGCGGATTCGATCTTCACGCTCAGGGGCGTTGATCACCTGGCTGATGGCGTGAAGTGCCTTTTCATCCATGCGGGGTTGTTGAAGGGCATGGATCGTATGGGTGTCTTTAATAACATCACTGAGCCAGTGCCAGCGATTACCACCTGCACCTGAATCTTGGCCCCAGAACTCGCTCAGCGCGTCTTGCAGGCCAATGGGCAAACGCCAAGTGAGTTCTTTGACCAGCTTTTCAATGACTTTCATGTCCAGCTCACCCTCTTGCTGGGTGAGCCATGCGGGCGGTTGATCGCTTAAATAGTAGACTTCGCCGTAAATCGGGCTGAAATCAAGGTCTGTTCCGCTGCCCAGGAAGCTCATCACCTTTGCCATAAATGGCTCAATTTCCCATCCGCCTTCAGGGCGAGGGGTGGCAAGTTGCGTGCGATTGAGGTCAATGACGAGCGAAGGGTAGCGCTGGGCTATGGCATCGGCGAGCAGTTTTCGAGTGACGGATTCGAGTGTCGGCGAACCGGCGAATTGCGCGCGCACGGCATTTTCCGGCGGCACAAATGTCTGTGAGGTTGACGTTGGCATGAGCGTTCCTGTGTTGAGCTCCGAGAGGTCAAACGACCGTGATGTCGTATTAACCTCTGGTGCTCTCAAGGAACGGTGGTATCGGGTTATGGCAACTGTGCGCCTCTTGTGAAGACGTCAGTGCTTCAGTTGCCCGGCGAGCGCATATTCGCAGCGGCTTCCTGAGCCAGATCCGGCGGCAGGAAGTCTTTGTCCGGGTTGTAGTCGGCTTTCAGATAACGCGACAATGCTTCCAGATCTCCCGGGTTCAACGTGCCCGCAGCCTGTTTAAGGCGCAGGTTGTCGAGGATGTAGTCATAGCGGCTGTTGTTGTAGTCACGTACTGAGTTGTACAGCTGGCGCTGGGCGTCGAGCACGTCAACGATGTTGCGTGTCCCCACCTGATAACCAATTTCTGTGGCTTCCAGAGCGCTCTGGTTCGAGATGATCGACTGCTTGCGAGCCTTGACCTGCTCTACGTCTGTATTGACCGCGCGGTGCAAGTTACGGGTGTTTTCGACCACTTGGCGACGTAACTGCTCACGCTGCTGCTCGGTTTGGTCCAGGCGTGAGTATGACTCGCGCACTTGCGAGCTGGTCAGGCCGCCGCTGTAGATCGGGATGTTCAGCTGAATGCCGATGCTGGTCTGGTTGACCGGTCCACCATAGCGCTGGTTCAGGGCATTCGGGTTAGTCAGACCAAATGCATCGTTATCGCCGGTTTTGTATTGCGCCACCGCATCGACGGTCGGCGCGTGGCCAGCCTTGCGTTGCTTGAGGGTTTCTTCGGCGGCATCCACCGCGAAGTTGCTGGCCAGCAAGTTGAGGTTCTGCTTCGCGGCAGTATCGACCCACGCCTTCGCGTCGTTCGGCGTCGGCGGCAAGATCGGCAAGCTGTGGCGCATGCCTTCAATCGCGTGGTACTGGCGATTGGTCAGCGTCACCAGCGCTTCAAAGGCATCTTCGACCTGGCGCTGGGCGAGCATGCGGTTAGCCCGTGCAGTGTCGTAGCTGGCCTGGGATTGCAACACGTCGGTCTTGTCCGACAGGCCCACATCAAAACGCTCGCGGGACTGATCCAGTTGGCGCTTGAACGCTGCTTCTTCGGCCTTGGTCGCGGCCAGCGTGTCTTGTGCGCGCAGCACCGAGAAGTAATTGTTTGCGCTTTGCAGAATCAGATTCTGCTCGGTGGCCGAGAGTTGCAGGGCAGCCTGTTCGTTGACCGATTCGGCGGCTTTTAACTGGAACCAGCGGTCAATCCGAAAAAGTGGTTGAGCCAGCGTGGCCTGATACACCATTGCACTGCGGGTGGTGGTCATCGAAGGCCGATCGATGGAGGTGCGCACGTTGCTCGACTCAGCGCCGCCCGACAGGTTGGGCAGCAACCCGGCACGGGCCTGCGGCACGACTTCTTTTTGTGCCGAATAGTTGGCACGGGCTGCCGCGAGGTCGGCGTTATTGTCCACCGCCTCCTGGTAAACACTGACCAAACCGTTTTGGCTGGACAAGGGGGCCGGTGTATCCAGAGCCATAGCATTGGTCGCCCAAGACACGGCGATAGCCAGCGAGAGTTTGCGCAGCATGAGCGATCCCTAGTTCAATAGTGCGAAATTGATGGACGAGGCCGTGTTCTGGCACTCGTGATTTCAAGACGTAGCGAGTGTAGTTGCCGTAACCCCTTGCAACAATGGCGTTGTGGAGTCTTTCACCACGTCGTTTGTTTCTGTGTTGGCGTTCTGCATCAGTCTTCTCTAGACTGGCCTCGTTCTTGTCGGGGTGCCTTGCTATGAGGCTGAGATCGAATAATTTCGGATCCCGTTGAACCTGATCAGGTTAGCGCCTGCGTAGGGAACAAGATTTCTCGTCTCCCGGCGAGTCCTCTTGAGTGCCGTCCGGGATCGATTGTTCAAAAAATGATCAATCGTTCGAGGTCGTCACTCAGCATCCAGTCCTTGGGTGCGTCCGTGCTTTTTTCAGGTTCTCCCTCCGACAATCCACCTGGATGCAGTCTGGAGAGCCGTGATGAGTACAACACTAAAAAATGCGATCAATCTCAGTGATTCGGCAAAAGTCGATGAGCAGTCCGTCAAGCCATTTACCCGTTCTCAAAAAGTCTACGTACAGGGTTCGCGCCCGGACATTCTAGTGCCCATGCGTGAAGTCAGCCTGGATGTCACACCGACTGATTTTGGCGGCGAAATCAACGCTCCGGTATTGATCTACGACACCTCAGGCCCGTATACCGACCCGTCCGTCGAGATTGACGTGCGTAAAGGTCTGGCAGACGTGCGTTCAGCGTGGATCGATGACCGCAATGACACCGAGCGCCTGCCGGGCCTGAGTTCGAACTTCGGCCAAATGCGCCTTGAAGACGCCGAGCTGACCAAACTGCGCTTCGCCCACGTGAAGAACCCGCGTCGGGCCAAGGCCGGGGTCAACGTCAGCCAGATGCACTATGCGCGTCAGGGCATCATCACCGCCGAGATGGAATACGTCGCCATCCGCGAAAACATGAAGTTGCAAGAAGCTCGAGCCGCAGGCTTGCTCGACCAGCAGCACGCGGGTCATAGCTTCGGCGCCAACATCCCGAAAGAAATCACCCCTGAATTTGTGCGCGACGAAATCGCCCGCGGTCGCGCCATCATCCCGGCCAACATCAACCACGTTGAGCTGGAGCCAATGATCATTGGCCGCAACTTCCTGGTGAAGATCAACGGCAACATCGGCAACAGCGCGCTGGGCTCCTCTATTGAAGAAGAAGTGGCCAAGCTGACCTGGGGCATTCGCTGGGGATCGGACACGGTCATGGATTTGTCCACCGGCAAACACATTCATGAAACCCGTGAGTGGATCATCCGCAACTCGCCGGTCCCGATCGGCACCGTGCCGATTTACCAGGCGCTGGAAAAGGTCAACGGCGTGGCCGAGGACCTGACCTGGGAATTGTTCCGCGACACCCTGATCGAGCAGGCTGAACAGGGCGTTGACTACTTCACCATCCACGCCGGTGTGTTGCTGCGCTACGTACCACTGACCGCCAAGCGCGTGACGGGCATTGTGTCCCGTGGTGGCTCGATCATGGCTAAATGGTGCCTGGCGCACCACCAAGAGAACTTCCTCTACACCCACTTCGACGACATCTGCGAAATCATGAAGGCCTACGACGTCAGCTTCTCGCTGGGTGATGGCCTGCGTCCGGGCTCGATTGCCGACGCCAACGATGCGGCGCAGTTCGGTGAACTGGAAACCCTGGGTGAGTTGACCAAAATCGCCTGGAAACACGACGTGCAATGCATGATCGAAGGCCCCGGTCACGTGCCGATGCAGTTGATCAAAGAGAACATGGACAAGCAACTGGAGTGCTGCGACGAGGCGCCGTTCTACACCCTCGGCCCGCTGACCACCGACATTGCACCGGGTTACGACCACATTACCTCGGGCATTGGTGCCGCCATGATCGGCTGGTTCGGTTGCGCCATGCTGTGCTACGTGACGCCCAAGGAACACTTGGGGCTGCCGAACAAAGATGACGTAAAGACCGGAATCATCACTTACAAAATCGCGGCTCACGCGGCGGACTTGGCCAAAGGCCATCCGGGCGCACAAATCCGCGACAACGCCCTGAGCAAAGCGCGCTTCGAGTTCCGCTGGGAAGACCAGTTCAACCTCGGCCTGGACCCCGACACCGCGCGTTCGTACCACGACGAAACCTTGCCCAAGGATTCGGCCAAGGTCGCGCATTTCTGCTCCATGTGCGGGCCGAAATTCTGCTCGATGAAAATCACCCAGGAAGTGCGCATCTACGCCGCCAACCAGCGTATTGAAGCGGTTGACGTCGACGTGGCCAAAGGCCTGGCGGAACAGGCCGAGCGCTTCAAGCAGGAAGGCAGCCAGCTGTACAAAAAAGTGTGATGGAAACGCGCCAGCCGCTGCTGGCGCCAATGTGTAGTCGCTGTCGAGGGACGAGGCTGCGATAAGGGCCGCAAGACCTTCAACACCAGGGTCGCTGCGCACCCCATCGCCGCCTCGTGCCTCGACAGCAACTCCGGGTCTGGCCCTTTTCGAGAATGATGTTTTGAACACACCCAGCACTTACTCCCCCGACCTCGCTGTCCCGTTGGACAAGCGGGTCTTCGGCGCCCGCGATCTGTTTTCCCTGTGGTTCTCCCTCGGCATCGGGCTGATGGTGTTGCAGACCGGAGCCTTACTGGCCCCGGGGCTGGGCCTGTCGGGTTCGCTGCTGGCGATTTTTCTTGGCACCCTGGTCGGCGTGGCGTTACTGGCGTCGGTCGGAGTGATCGGCAGCGACACCGGCCTGTCATCCATGGCCGCCCTGAAACTGAGCCTCGGCCGTCGCGGTGCGATGCTGCCTGCCGTGCTGAACGTATTGCAGCTGATTGGCTGGGGTTCGTTCGAAATCATCGTGATGCGTGATGCCGCCAGTCTGCTCGGCGCCCGTGCGTTCAGCGAAGGCAGCTTGCTCAGCCATCCGCTGCTCTGGACCCTGTTCTTCGGCGCTTTGGCCACGTTGCTGGCCGTGAGCGGCCCGTTGACCTTTGTGCGCAAGATCTTGCGTAAATGGGGTATCTGGCTGCTGTTGGCCGCGTGCCTGTGGCTGACCTGGAACCTCTTCGCTAAAGCTGACTTGGCCGCGTTATGGGCACAGAAAGGCGATGGTTCGATGCCGTTTGCGGTGGGTTTTGATATCGCTATCGCCATGCCACTGTCGTGGTTGCCGCTGATTGCCGACTACTCGCGCTTTGGTAAACGTGCCAAAAGCGTGTTTGGCGGCACCGCACTGGGCTTTTTGATTGGCAATTTCTGGCTGATGAGCCTGGGTGTGGCCTACACCTTGGCGTTCGCGCCGAGCGGCGAAGTCAATGCGCTGCTGTTGGCGCTGGCGGGGGCAGGGCTGGGTATTCCGTTACTGCTGATTCTGCTCGACGAGTCCGAAAACGCCTTTGCCGACATTCACTCGGCGGCGGTTTCCAGCGGGATTTTGTTGCGCTTGAAGGTTGAGCACCTGGCATTGGCGATTGGCATTATTTGCACCCTGATCGCCTGCCTGGCGCCGCTGGCGCAGTACCAGAACTTCTTGCTGCTGATCGGCTCGGTGTTTGCGCCGTTGTTTGGCGTGGTGCTGGTGGACCACTTCATCCTGCGTAAACGCAGCGCCGACGGGGTGCCGGGTTTGCTGCACTGGCCAACCTTGCTGGCCTGGTTGGGCGGGGTGAGCACCTACCACCTGCTGGCCAACCTGTTCCCTGATGTCGGTGCGACCTTGCCCGCATTGCTGTTGGCGGGGGTGTTGCAGGGGGTGCTGGGCCGTAAACGCTAATCACCTGTAGGAGTGAGCGTGCTCGCGATCTTTTGCTGTTGAAGATCAAAAGATCCCAGCCTGCGCCAGCTCCTACAGAATGTTGCTGATCAACCGCGGCCCGGAATCCACTCAGGCTTCAAAATCCCGTTCAAACGCGTGTAAGGAATGCTCAACTCCACATTCCCTTCCGAGTACGGGGCAATGCTGTACACGTCGTACTTGAGCACGACTTTGTCCTTGAGCAGCGCCACGTTCGGGGTCTGCTGGAACGGCCAGGTTTTAACGTACTCCGGGTCGTTGCCTAAGCGCGAGCTGATCAACCAGTTGTTATGCGCCACTTTCGCCGCACCCCAGAACGCTTGTTCCTGACCCGGGACGAGCATGTCCTGCAAGGTCACTTCTTTCTGGTCTTTGCGCGACCAGTTGATAAACCCTCGGCCCGGCATGCCATGCGCGCCGCCGGTGTCCAGGTAGCTGATCAGTTCAACAATCACCAAGTCGTCATGCTGCTCACGTACCTTGGCCTGCAAGTACATGCTGTTGCGGCTGTCGGCGGTGCGCAGAAATTGCTCGCGGTAGGCCGTCAGCGAAGGCGCCAGCTTGTCGTCCGGCGAGTTGGCGGTCATTTTCAGCAAGCGTTTTTCGATCAGCGCATCCAGTTTCGGGGCATCGGCGAAGTGCACCGTCTCGATGTTGACCAATGGGCACTCATCACCGTTGCAGCCCGCCTTGACCTGCTCGGACGCATCCGGCGTAAACGCCAGGGGTTTGGGTTGAAATACGCTCTGGCAAGCGCCCAGCGTCAGGGCGATGCAAGTCAGGGAGGCAATTTTTAAAAGCGACATGGTCGTCCTTCATCAACGAAAGAAAGGTGAGCGTAGGGTCGTTCGACTGCCAACAAAGGCGTCAGTTCGCCATAGGGTCTGTTGACGGTTCATTGCGAGCCGCGTCGCTGGGTCAAACTTAGCCGGGCAGGGCGAAGGGAATGGTTTTTCCCTTCTCAAGCCCTGCAACGTGGCCCGGTAAAATTTGACACGCGTCGTGGCCGCAATTAACCGTCAACAGACCCTACACTTAAGCATGCCAATTAGAGTTGGTTTGCAGGCGATCCGTCTATCCCCGCAGTGTAAAAGGGGCTGCATCCAGAACCATAGGCGCGTTAGGATGCGCGATGCCGAGGGCCACCCCGGTGTGAATTTGCCAGCAAGAGGTTTTCAATGACTGACATCACCAAGGCCACGCCCAGCGCTGTCGAGATCGTAAAGCGCGAGAACGGCTATCAGGGTTTTTACAAACTGGACCGGGTCATCCTGCGCCATGAACTGTTTGCCGGTGGCATGAGCCGTGAGATCAGTCGCGAAGTATTTGTCCGCCATGATGCCGTGTGCGTGCTGCCCTATGACCCGCAACGCGATGAAGTGGTGCTGATCGAACAGTTCCGGGTCGGCGCCGTCGGCAAGGCCCAAACCCCGTGGCTCATTGAGCTGGTGGCAGGGTTGATCGACAAGGAAGGCGAGGTGGAGCCCGAAGAGGTTGCCCGTCGCGAAGGCGAAGAAGAGGCCGGGCTGACGTTTTCGTCGTTATGGCCCATTACCCGCTATTTCCCGTCGCCGGGTGGCAGCACAGAATTTGTACACCTGTACCTGGGGCGATGCGACAGCTCTGGCGCAGGGGGGCTGCATGGCCTGGAAGAAGAAGCTGAAGACATTCGAGTGACCCGATGGGCCTATGAAGATGCACTTCAAGCAGTACGAGATGGACGTATTTCCAATGCGGCGAGCATTATTGCCCTGCAATGGCTGGCGCTTAACCGCGCTGAAGTGAGGGGGTTATGGCTGTAAATGGCGTCCGTGATCGCTACCGGGTTGATTTGATTGGCTTGCAGGCCGCCTGCGAGGCCAACTATGCGCGCCTGATGCGTTTGTTGCCCGACATGCGCGAGCAGCCGAGTGCCCGCCAGATCGCGGTCACTCAGGGCGAACAAATGCTGGGCGTACTGACCCTTGAGGTGGTGCTCGACTGCCCGTACACCAGCACCTTGCGCGTGCGCCAGGAACACAGTCTGCCGTGGCTGCCTGTGCCCGAACTGCAAGTGCAGGTGTATCACGATGCGCGCATGGCCGAAGTGATTGGTGCTGAACATGCACGGCGCTTTCGCAGCATCTATCCTTACCCCAACGTGGCCATGCACCAGCCAGACGAAAAAGCCCAACTCAACGTATTTTTGGGTGAATGGCTAAGCCATTGTCTGGCCTGTGGGCATGAATACGCAGACGTGCGCTAGACCTGAATCCAACCCGTGGGAGCTGCTGCAGGCTGCAATCTTTTGATCGTTAAAAGATCGCAGCCTGCGGCAGCTCCCATGTGAGAAATCGATAATGACCCCCGCCTGGGAGAGTGCCTTGCCCAATGTCTCCACGCTGACCACCGAAGACCCGGTGCTGCTGGTACAACTGACCGACAGCCATTTGTTTGCCGACGCAGACGGTTCGCTGCTGGGGCTCAACACCGCAAAAAGCCTGCAAAGCGTGATTGAACGGGTGCGCGCCGAGCAGCCCCAGGTTGATCTGTTGTTGGGCACCGGTGATTTGGCCCAGGACGCCAGCGTGGCGGCGTACCAGCGTTTTCGGCAATTGACCGAGCCGCTCTCGGCCCATGCACGCTGGATCCCCGGCAATCACGACGCTCTGCCGCCGATGCTCGAAGCCGCCGTGCAAAGCCGCTTGCTGGAGCCGGTGGTGGACATCGGCAATTGGCGCATTACGTTGCTGCACTCCAACGTGGAGCAAAAAAGCCACGGCTACCTGGAAGACAATCAGCTGCAACTGCTGGCGCGTTCGTTGAGCGAAGCCCCTGATCGCCATCACCTGATCACCCTGCATCACCACCCCGTGTCGGTGGGCTGTGAGTGGATCGAGCCGATTGGCCTGCTTAATGCCAGCGCTTTTTGGGCCGTTCTGGACCGTTTTCCACAGGTGAGGGCGGTGCTCTGGGGGCATATTCACCAACCCTTCGACCAACAGCGCAACAACGTGCGGCTGCTGGCATCACCGTCTACGTGTATCCAGTTCACGCCTGCCAGCCGGGACTTCGATGTCAGTGGCGAGGCGCCCGGCTATCGCTGGTTGCGCCTGCAGCCTGATGGCACTTTGGAGACAGGGGTCTCGCGTGTGGATAACTTTGCATTTGAACCCGATTACAGCGCTAACAATTACTGAGTGTGGGTGACTTGGAAATATCTTGAGACGGGTTATTGCCCTAAACTGCGCGTCTTTATTGATACTGCGTTCAGCTTAAATCGTGCTCGGGAGTGATTGCATGTCGGGTTCCATCTTGTATATCCATGGTTTCAACAGTGCTCCCGAGTCGAAGAAGGCCACGCAGCTCACCTCCGTGATGCAACGCATGGGGCTGAGCGATCAGTTGCGGGTTCCGGCCTTGCATCATCATCCGCGTGAAGCGCTGGTCCAATTGCAGGCGGCAATCAGCGAGCTGGGCAGCCCATTGCTGGTCGGCAGCTCGCTCGGCGGCTACTATGCGACCTATCTGGCCGAACAGCATGGGCTCAAGGCCTTGCTGGTCAACCCGGCCGTCAGCCCGCATCGCATGTTCGACGGCTACCTGGGCACGCAAACCAACCTGTACAGCGGTGAAACCTGGGAGCTGACCCACGATCACGTGGCAGCCCTGGCCGAACTTGAAGTGCAGGCGCCTCAAGACCCGCAGCGTTATCAGGTGTGGTTGCAGACAGGCGACGAAACGCTGGACTACCGCCATGCCGAAAAGTACTACGCAGCCTGTGCCTTGCGCATTCAGGGGGGTGGCGACCACAGTTACCAGGGTTTTGCCCAGCAACTGCCCGCGCTGTTGAGTTTCGCCGGGATAGCGGCACATCAGTATCAAACCATCGACTTTGCGGCCCTTTAAGGCGCCTGTCGAATGGTCCTTATTTTTCATTTACGACTAACGACGAGACCCTATGGCCACTCCCAGCGCTAGCTCTTATAACGCAGACGCCATCGAAGTCCTCTCGGGCCTCGACCCGGTGCGCAAACGCCCCGGCATGTACACCGACACCAGTCGGCCAAACCACCTGGCCCAGGAAGTCATCGACAACAGCGTCGACGAAGCCCTGGCCGGTCACGCCAAATCGGTGCAGGTCATCCTGCACGCCGACCACTCGCTGGAAGTCAGCGATGACGGGCGCGGCATGCCGGTCGACATTCACCCCGAAGAAGGCGTGTCAGGCGTCGAGCTGATCCTGACCAAGCTCCACGCGGGTGGCAAGTTTTCGAACAAGAACTACCAGTTCTCCGGCGGCCTGCACGGCGTGGGGATCTCGGTGGTAAATGCCTTGTCGACCCAGGTGCGGGTCAAGGTCAAGCGTGACGGCAACGAATACCAGATGACCTTCGCCGATGGCTACAAAGCCACCGACCTTGAAGTCATCGGCACAGTCGGCAAGCGCAACACCGGAACCAGCGTGTACTTTGCGCCGGACCCCAAATACTTCGATTCGCCCAAGTTCTCGGTCAGCCGCCTCAAGCACGTGCTCAAGGCCAAGGCCGTTCTGTGCCCTGGCTTGCTGGTCAGCTTTGAAGACAAAGGCACCGGCGAGAAAGTCGAATGGCATTACGAAGACGGTCTGCGCTCGTATCTGGTCGACGCCGTCAGCGAATTCGAACGCCTGCCCGACGAGCCGTTCTGCGGCAGCCTGGCCGGTAATAAAGAGGCCGTCGATTGGGCGCTGCTGTGGCTGCCCGAAGGCGGCGACAGCGTGCAGGAAAGCTACGTCAACCTGATCCCGACCGCGCAGGGCGGTACCCACGTTAACGGCTTGCGTCAGGGGTTGCTCGATGCCATGCGCGAGTTCTGCGAATTTCGCAGCTTGCTGCCGCGTGGTGTGAAGCTGGCGCCGGAAGACGTGTGGGAGCGCATTGCGTTCGTGCTGTCGATGAAAATGCAGGAGCCGCAATTCTCCGGCCAGACCAAAGAGCGTTTGTCGTCCCGTGAAGCGGCGGCCTTCGTTTCGGGTGTGGTCAAGGATGCGTTCAGCCTGTGGCTCAACGCTAACCCCGAGTTGGGCATGCAGTTGGCGGAGCTGGCGATCAATAACGCCGGTCGTCGTCTCAAGGCCAGCAAAAAGGTCGAGCGCAAGCGCATCACCCAAGGTCCGGCCTTGCCCGGTAAATTGGCCGATTGCGCCGGGCAGGACCCGATGCGTTCCGAACTGTTTCTGGTCGAAGGTGACTCCGCTGGCGGTTCGGCCAAGCAAGCAAGGGACAAAGAGTTTCAGGCGATCCTGCCCTTGCGCGGCAAGATCCTCAATACCTGGGAAGTCGACGGCAGTGAAGTCCTGGCCAGCCAAGAGGTGCACAACATCGCCGTGGCCATTGGTGTTGATCCGGGCGCGGCTGACATCAGCCAACTGCGCTACGGCAAAATCTGCATCCTCGCCGACGCCGACTCCGACGGCCTGCACATTGCGACCTTGCTCTGTGCGCTGTTCGTGCAGCATTTCCGTCCGCTGGTAGATGCCGGGCACGTGTACGTGGCCATGCCGCCGCTGTACCGGATCGACTTGGGCAAAGAGATTTTCTACGCCCTCGACGAAGCCGAGCGTGACGGCATTCTGGACCGTCTGGTGGCCGAGAAAAAACGCGGCAAGCCACAGGTCACGCGATTCAAAGGTCTGGGTGAAATGAACCCACCGCAGTTGCGTGAAACCACCATGGACCCCAATACCCGACGTCTGGTGCAGCTCACGCTGGAAGACTACGCCGCAACCTCGGAAATGATGGACATGTTGCTGGCGAAAAAACGCGCAGGCGATCGCAAGTCCTGGCTGGAATCCAAAGGCGATCTGGCGCAGGTGCTGGCCTGATGCGCAGTGCCTTGCTGGCGCTGTTGTGTGTGAGTGCGGCCCCGGTCATGGCGCAGGACTGGCCTGAACTGGCGTTGCAATCCGAGCATCCGGTAGAAGGCATGCGCGGCGGTAACCTGTCCGGGTTGGCGATGTGCCAGGGCGAGGCGTGGGCCGTGTCTGATCGCGACGATGATCAGATTTACCAACTGGATACCCGTTACGCCCAATGGCACGCCGAGGCGCTGCCCATCGACGTGCCGCCCGTGCCAGAAAGTGGTTTGCCATGGGGCGTACGCATGATGGGTAAAGCCATCAGCCCGTTGCGCGGTGGTGACCTGGACTTCGAAGGCATCACCTGTGATGACGCCGGCAATCGTTACGTGGTCAGTGAGGCGCACGCGGCGGTGCTGTTCGTCCCACCGATTGGCGAACCTTCGTGGCTTAAAATCGACCCGGCGCTGGTGCGCCAAGCGCGTGCCAGCGGCATGTTGCTGCACTTTAATGCGCTGTTCGAAGGCATTGCGGTCAACCCGCAGGGCAATCAGATTTGGCTGGCGGCCGAGCGCGAGCGCAGAGGTTTGCTGAGCATTCGCAAAAAACAGAGCGTATGGGACTGTGAAAACGGCTGCGTATTGATGAGCGAAGGCGGCTTTGAACAGCCACCGCCTCAGCTCAAGGGCAAGGCGCAACACAAAGACTTCTCTGATCTGGCGCTGTTCGAGGGCAAGTTGTTCACCCTTGAGCGCATGGCTTATCGCATTTGCCGTCGCACCCTGGACACCGGCGAAATCGAGCGCTGCTGGTCGTTTGCCAGCGAAGCATTGACGGCGGCGCGCCTGTACAAAAGCCCTTATGGCAACGCCGAGGCCTTGAGCCTGGATGCCAAAGGCGCCTGGATCGGCGTCGACAATGGCAACCACGTGCGCGCCGATGGTGAGAAGCGCCCCATCGTCTGGCGTTTTGCTGCCCCGCAAGGTGGCTGGAGCGCCAAGTCATGAGCCAGCAACCGCCGGGCAAAGGGGTGGGGCGGGTCTTTATGATCGTGGCCTGGTGCGCCGGTTTATACCTGGCGACCCAGTTTTTCGGGCGCTGGGAGCAGCGCCAGGAAAACCCCAACACCGACGTGACCTCGCAACAAGGCGAGGGCTATGTCGAGGTGACTTTGCAGGGCAACGTGCAGGGCCACTTTGTCGCCAGCGGCCGCATCAACAACGTGCCGGTGGAATTTTTACTGGATACCGGGGCCACCGATGTGGCGGTCCCGCAGGAGCTGGCCAGGCAACTGGCGCTGCCCAAAGGTGCCCCCGTGACGCTTAGTACTGCCAATGGGCGGGTGCAGGGTTATCGGACCCAGATCGACCGCCTGCAACTGGGCGCCATCGTGCTGCGCAACGTGCGTGCGGTGGCGGCTCCCGGCCTTGAAGGCGAACAAGTGCTGCTGGGCATGAGCGCTTTGAACAAACTTGAATTTACCCAGCGCGGCGGCACCATGCTGTTGCGCCAGACAACGAACTGAATGAGGTCCGCATGAGCGACTCCCTTGATCTCAGCCTGGACGGCGTAGAACGCCGGTCACTGGCCGACTTCACAGAACAGGCCTACCTCAACTACTCCATGTACGTGATCATGGATCGGGCCTTGCCGCATATCGGCGACGGCCTCAAGCCGGTACAGCGGCGTATTATTTACGCCATGAGCGAGTTGGGCCTGGACGCAGACTCCAAGCACAAGAAATCGGCGCGTACCGTCGGTGACGTACTCGGCAAGTTCCACCCGCACGGCGACTCGGCCTGCTACGAAGCCATGGTGCTGATGGCGCAGCCGTTCAGCTATCGCTACACGCTGGTCGACGGGCAAGGCAACTGGGGGGCGCCGGATGATCCCAAATCCTTCGCCGCCATGCGCTACACCGAAGCGCGTTTGTCGCGCTATTCCGAAGTGCTGCTCAGCGAACTGGGCCAAGGCACGGCGGACTGGGTGCCGAACTTTGACGGCACCCTCGACGAACCTGCAGTGTTGCCCGCACGTTTGCCGAACATCCTGCTCAATGGCACCACCGGCATCGCCGTGGGCATGGCCACTGACGTGCCGCCGCACAACCTGCGTGAAGTCGCGAGTGCGTGCGTGCGTTTGCTCGATGAGCCAAAAGCCACGGTTGAGCAACTGTGCGAGCACATTCAGGGCCCGGACTACCCGACCGAAGCTGAAATCATCACCCCGCGCGCTGATCTGCTGAAGATCTACCAGACCGGTCGCGGCTCGGTGCGCATGCGCGCTGTGTACCACGTTGAAGACGGCGACATCGTTGTCACTGCGCTGCCGCACCAGGTGTCGGGTGCCAAGGTGCTGGAGCAAATCGCCGCGCTGATGCAGGCCAAGCCCACCAAGCTGGCGATGGTCACTGACCTGCGTGACGAGTCCGACCACGAAAACCCGTGCCGCATCGTGATCATTCCGCGTAACAACAAGGTTGATCTCGACGAACTGATGCAGCACTTGTTCGCCGTGACCGAGCTTGAGTCGACCTTCCGGGTCAACATCAACATCATCGGCCTGGACGGCAAGCCACAGCTGAAAAACCTGCGCACCTTGCTGGTTGAATGGCTGGAGTTCCGGGTCAGAACCGTGCGTCGGCGCTTGCAGTTCCGCCTCGATAAAGTCGAGCGTCGCCTGCACCTGTTGGACGGTTTGCTCACCGCTTACCTGAACCTCGACGAAGTGATCCACATCATTCGGACCGAGGAGCACCCCAAGGCCGAACTGATTGCCCGTTTTGCCCTGACCGAAACCCAGGCTGACTACATCCTCGACACGCGCTTGCGCCAATTGGCCCGCCTTGAAGAGATGAAACTGCGCGACGAGCAAGATGCGCTGCGTAAAGAACAAGCCAAGCTGCAAACCTTGCTGGGTAGTGAAGCCAAGCTCAAGAAGCTGGTGCGCACTGAACTGCTGGCAGACGCTGAAACCTACGGCGATGATCGTCGTTCACCGATTGTGTCCCGTGCCGAAGCCAAGGCCTTGTCGGAAAACGAGCTGGTGCCGACTGAGCCGGTCACCGTCGTGTTGTCTGAAAAAGGCTGGGTACGTTGCGGCAAAGGCCACGACCTGGACGCGACCGGTTTGTCCTATAAAGCGGGCGACGGATACAAAACCGCGGCTACCGGGCGTTCCAACCAATTTGCCGTGTTTATTGACTCCACCGGGCGCAGCTACTCGGTGGCAGCACACACCTTGCCGTCAGCCCGTGGGCAGGGCGAACCGTTGACCGGCCGACTGACACCGCCGCCGGGTGCCACGTTTGAATGCGTGTTGCTGCCCGATGACGATGCGCTGTACGTGATCGCCTCCGATGCCGGATACGGTTTTGTGGTGAAAGGTGAAGACCTGCAAGCCAAAAACAAAGCCGGTAAAGCGTTGCTGAGCCTGCCAAAAGGCGCGCAAGTCATGCTGCCGCGCCCTGTGGCGGATCGCGAACACAACTGGTTGGCCGCCGTGACCACCGAAGGTCGCTTGTTGATCTTCAAAGTCAGCGACCTGCCGCAGTTGGGCAAAGGCAAAGGCAACAAGATCATCGGTATCCCCGGTGAGCGCGTTGCCAGCCGCGAAGAGTACGTGACCGACATCGCCGTGCTGGCGGATAACGCCACATTGGTGTTGCAGGCGGGCAAGCGCACTTTGTCGCTCAAGGCTGACGATCTGGAGCATTACAAAGGTGAGCGAGGACGGCGAGGTAACAAGTTGCCGCGCGGTTTCCAGCGCGTGGACGCGTTGTTGGTAGAAACGCCTAATTAAGTGTGATTAGTGCACCCGATCTGCGTTTTTTCGCGCAGATCGGCGTTGCAGCGCTGGAGTCATGCTTGATATTCGCGGATGATATGGCGCACTTTCGGCACCGCTAATGGCGATGTGCCCAACGAATTTTTCGAGAATCACACTGTGGCGTGCCTTGCGGCGGCCACCTGGATGGAATGATGAACGTTCTGCGCCTTCCTTTAATTGCGTTGCTGGCCGGTGTGCTTGGCCTGGCGGGGTGCAGCGTGCACCAGCCAGCGTCCCTGTACCAACTGGACAGCGGCAACCCCGGCCAGCCCAAGCAAAGTGCTGGCATGGCGGTGGTACTTGGCCCGGTGATCGTGGCTGATTACCTGCAACGTGAAACCCTGCTGCAGCGTCAATCCGATGGCAGCCTGAGCGCGGCCACCGATGGGCGTTGGGCGGGCAGCTTGTCGTCAGACATCGACCAGTTATTGGTCCGCCAGTTGGCGTGGCGTCTGGACAGTCAGCGCGTGGTATTAGCACCTGCGACAGCCGGCTTTGCTCCGGACGTGCAAGTGCTGTTGTCGATCACGCGGCTGGACTCGGGTAAAGACCAGCCTGCGACACTGGATGCGCAATGGCGCTTGCTTGACCGCCGCGGCCAAGTGCGTGACAACCGCATGGTGCACCTGCAACAGCAGCACGACGGCAGCACGGCTTCGCAGGTCAAAGCCCAGGGCGAACTGTTGCAGCAACTGAGCGAGCAATTGGCGACGGCCCTCAAGCCGCTGGCCAATCAGCCGCCACTGATTGAGCTGCCTAAGCCGCAAACCCGACCTGCGCCCAAACAAGAAGTAAACAAGCCTAAGATTCCGATGGCTGCACCAATTCGCACAGACATGGAAGTGTTCCGCTTCTGAGGCGGCTGCCAGACACAAAAAATCCCGCACATGTGCGGGATTTTTTTTGCAGATCAAACGCTACAGATTGCTGTCACTTGTAGCCGCTGACGAGGTACGAGGCTGCGATGCGGGCCACAGGGCCGTCGCCGTTCAGGGTCGCTTCGCAACCCATCGCAGCCTCATGAGCGGTCGCCAGCCAGGGTTTACCCGCGATTCTCATGCATCCGCGCCAGTTGGCGTTCGAGCATGGATGGGTAGGGCTCCATCAACCGCTCAACGCAGCAGGCACCTTCGGGGCTGGCAATCGGGCGAATGCGGGCGCGTTGACGGATCAACGCGTCGTCGCTGATTTTGCGCTCCACCAGCAGCAGGTTGCGGCTGTGTTGCGACAGCGCCAGGGCGTCTTGTGCCGTTTCAGTCAGCAGCAGGTCGATCTGGCTTATACCGCTGAGCCCTTCACCCAGCACCAGGCCCAATTGAAGTTGCAAGGTGATGCCGCTGTCCGCGACTTCGATCTGCAAGGCGTGGCCCAAGGCTCGCAACAACTCGCCGCAGCAAATAGCGTTGGTCAGGTAGTCGTCGCCGCTGTCTTCGCTATGGAACAACATCAGCGTGCTGCCATCGTTCAAGGTGTGCAGCTCGCTTTGGTACAGCGACGCCGCCTGGTTCAGGCAGTCGCGATAACGCTCCAGCAGTTCCATCAAACGGGCGCGTGGCAAGCGACGCAGTTGCTCTTGTGCGCCCAGTTGCACGGCCAGTACAGCACTCGGTTGCGGCGCAGCAGGCTTGACCGGTTGTGCTTTGACCTGCGCAGCAGGCGCGACGGCTGTTGTGGTGGAGTCGCGCAAATCAGCGAACGGGTCTTCGTCGTCGTTCTCGTCTTCTTCGGTGCTGATCACTTGGCGCGGTGCCGCTTTGGGAGTTGGCACGGCGGGAGCTTCATCAAAGCCTGGATCACGCAGGTTGCGCACTTCGAAGGCCGGTTCGTCTTCTTCGGCTTCTTCTTCGGTGTCGTATTCCGGTTCTGGCTCGGGCTCCGGCTCAGGGGCCGGTGGGGCCAGGCGGGTGTGCAGCTGACGGGCCAGATCACCGATCTCATCCTGGCGATTGATGGCCGGGGTGTACGGGTCGGGCTCACGCAGCCAGACACGCAACTGCAATAAAGGCGTCGTAATGTTCCTGCCCAAACGCAAGCTCAGTGCCAGCGCCAGCGCCAGTAAAATAGCGCTCAAAATGCCCATGCTCTGCAAGCTGATGGTCATCGGCTGCTCGAACTGGTGCATGTCCAGGCTGATGCGCAAGTGCCCGGCCGTTACATCCTGAAAGGTAATTTTGGTCTGATACACGCCTTCGGTTTCGCCCAGCAGGCTGCTTTTTGGGCGTTGGCCGGCTTCGGCGAGGATGCGGTTATCGACGCTAAAAATGGCAGCGTGCGCCACCAGCGGGTTTTTGGTCAGGTTGTTGAGCAGCACGTTGAGGCTGAGGATGTCATTGGACACCAGCAACTCGGTCGCAGACGTGGCTGTTTGTGTGGTCAGGCTCTGACCCAGCGCATCGGCTTGCTCGTGCATGGCCTGTTTGAATTGCAAGCCCATCACCACGGCGTAAATGACCAACGCCAACGCGACCAGAATCACGTTGTGGCTGGCAATACGCAGAGCAATCGGAACGCGTCTATCGCGAAGGGCCCGGAAGATCAGCAAGAAGAAGTTATCGGTTTTTACAGGCGATGGCCGGTTCACTGAGCGCGGCTCTTAGTCCGTTAAGTTGGTGCGCAGTATAGCGAGCAGCCCAGAGGCGGCAAAGCCTTGGCGATGCCCGATGGTCACTGAAAGTGGGTAGAATGCGTTTTTTTTAGCGAATGGGGGTGTGCCTTGCGCGAAATCGTCCTGATAAACATCACCGGTGAAGACCGTCCGGGTCTCACTGCGGCCATCACCGGCGTGCTGGCCAGCAATGGTGTGAATATTCTCGACATCGGTCAGGCCGTCATCCATGGCGTTTTGTCGCTGGGTTTCCTGGTGGATATTCCCGAAGCCGAGCAAGTGTCCGCAGTGCTTAAAGACCTCCAGCCGCTGATCGCTCATGAGGGGCTGCAACTGCGTTTTGACCCGATTACCGAAGATCACTATCAGCGTTGGGTCAGCGAGCAAAGCCAGAAGCGCCACGTCGTGACGTTGATGAGCCGTCAGGTGACCGCCCTTGAGTTGCAGCGCGTGACCTCGGTAATCAGCCAGCACGGGCTGAACATTGAGCAAACCGATCGCCTGTCAGGCCGTGTACCGCTGGATGCGCCCACCCAGTTGAGCAAAAGCTGCATTGAGCTGCGTGTCGTCGGCGAAATGGCCGACATCGACGCCCTGCGCGCAGCGTTCTTTAACCTGGCGCAAGAACTCCAGGTCGACATCGCCTTGCAGGAAGACACCCTGTTCCGTCGCAATCGCCGTCTGGCGGTGTTCGACATGGACTCCACGCTGATCGAAGCCGAAGTGATCGACGAACTGGCCAAGGCCGCCGGCGTGGGCGATCAAGTGTCGGCCATCACCGAGCGTTCGATGGCCGGTGAACTGGACTTCAAGGCCAGCTTCAAAGAGCGTCTGGCGCTGCTTAAAGGTCTGGACGTGGGCGTGCTGGACTCCATCGGTGCGTCGTTGCGACTGACCGAGGGGGCCGAGGTGTTGTTTGCCGAGCTCAAGCGCCTGGGCTACAAAACCGCGATCTTGTCAGGCGGCTTTACTTACTTCGCCAAGCAATTGCAGGCCAAGCTGGGTATCGACTATGTCTTCGCCAACGAGTTGGAAGTGGTGGATGGCAAAGTGACAGGCGTGGCGGTTGAGCCGATTGTTGATGCACAACGCAAGGCAGACTTGTTGACTGAGCTGGCACACAAGGAAGGTTTGATTCTGGAGCAGACCATTGCGGTCGGTGACGGTGCCAATGATTTGCCGATGCTGGCCATTGCCGGTTTGGGTGTGGCGTTCCGCGCCAAGCCGCTGGTTAAAAAGTCGGCTAAGCATGCGATCACAACCTTGGGTCTGGACGGTGTGCTGTACCTGCTGGGCCAGCGCGACCGCAACAGTCAGGGCTAAACAGAACGTGTAGTCGCTGCCGAAGGCTGCGATAAGGGCTCAAGCCCTTCGCTTTTAGCGGGGACGCTTCACGACCCATCGCAGCCTGCGGCAGCGACTACAGGTTATTCACCGATCTTCTGGCCCATCATTACCGGCGAGCCGGCGCTCAGGCCTTCGGCCCATTTCACGTGTTCTGGGCCAAACAACACGATGGCCGTCGAACCCAGTTTGAATCGACCCAACTCGGCCCCTTTGTCCAAATGGATCGGCGCACGGGCCGCTTCGTCGTAACGGAAGGTTTTCAGCTCGCGCTTGGGTGGGGTGACCAGGCCGGCAAACACCGTCTCAATCGATGCCACGATCATGGCGCCAACCAGGACCACGGCCATCGGGCCGCGTTCGGTATCAAAAATACACACCGCACGTTCGTTGCGTGCAAACAGCTCCGGCACGTTTTCGGCGGTGGTCTGGTTAACCGAGAACAGACGGCCCGGTACATAGATCATTTCGCGCAGGGTACCCGCCAGTGGCATGTGCACGCGGTGGTAGTCCTTGGGCGACAGATAAATGGTGGCGAATTCGCCGCCCATGAACTGCGAAGCCACGGCGGCATCACCGCCCACCAGTTCCAGCACGCTGTAGCTGTGGCCTTTGGCCTGGAACACACGACCGTGTTCAATCGGGCCCAATTGGCTGATTGCGCCATCGGCCGGGCTCAGGATTGCCCCCGGGGTTTGGTCCAGCGGGCGAGCGCCGTCTTTCAAGGCGCGGGTGAAAAAGGCGTTGAAGTGCTCGTACGCGGTCACGTCCTCAACCAGCGCCTGAGACATGTCCACTTGGTAACGCTTGGCGAACCAGGTGGTGAACGCATTTTTAAACCAGCGCACGCGGCATTCAGCAATACAGCCGGCCAGACGCGACAGCAGGTGATGCGGCAACAGGTACTGACTCAGAAGAAACAAACGCTTATTCATGCAAAATCCTTAGTGTTTTTCGGGCAGTTCAACGGGCGTGTCGGGGTGGTTGCCCCATTCGCCCCAAGAACCGGCATAGCCTTTCACGCGCGGATAACCGAGCGCTTTGGCGACCAGATAAGTAAAGCCAGAGCGGTGGTGAGTCTGGCAGTGGGTAATCACTTCTTTGTCCGGCGTGATCCCAAGGTCCTTGAGGACTTGGGCCATGTCGGTGCGAATGCGCAGGTTGCGGTTTTTATCCATGCCTGCAGTCCATTCAAAATTCGTGGCGCCGGGGACGTGTCCGCCCTTGGCCGCCAGCACTTTTTCGCCGCGGTATTCGGCCGCGCTACGCGCATCCCAGATCGCCAGATCGGCGGCGCCGAGACGGCTTTGCAGGTACTCGCGGGTCGCGGTGGGTTCATCGTGCAAGGTCAGCACAACCCGGCCGCGAGCAGCAGGCGGTACGTCTTGCGTGACGTCATAGCCCTCGCCAGTCCAGGCGCAAATACCGCCGTCCAGATAGTGATAAGCACGGTGCCCGATCACATCCAGTAACCAGATAAAACGCCCGGCCCAGCCGCCGCCTTCGTCGTCATACACCACGTATACCGCGTTGGGGTTGTGCCCCAACTCGCCAAACAGCGCTTCAAGCGCGGCCTGGGTCGGCAGCAATCCCGGCGCTGGCGTCTGCCCCAGTTGCGTGCGCTTGGGGTCGACAAAATGAGCACCCGCAATATGCCCGGCTTTGTAGCACTCAACGCTGGTCAGGCCGACCACGATCAGGTTGGGTGCATCGAGCCGCGCGTGCAGCTCGCGGGGTTCAATGACTAACGGCAAGCCAGAGAAGTCAGGCATGTGTTCTCCAGAGCAAAAAAAGGGGCGAATTGTAGCGCAAGCGTTAGCGCCCGCGGGTAGTAAAGGTGTTTAGCGCTTTCTCGATGCATTGCGCGGTTTTACCAAACGCTTGCACGCTGGTTTGCGAAAACGGCCCGCCGTCCTGGTCGGCCAGCACCAGCATCACCACGCGCCCGTTATTGCTCAGCGAGCGTATCAGCAGGTGCTCGCCGGGGAACAGGCTGCGCAGGCTGTCGGGCAAAGCCGCAGAAATCACGGCGTTGTTTTCGGGCGTCAGGCGTACTTGCGCCGGTTGCGCCATCAAGCGTTGCAAGGCCGTACTGTCGCTGACATTCAAGGTCATGTCGAACGCTGTTTTTGGCACGCCCAAGAGTTGAAACGCACGCAGGACGCTCGACGTCTTATCGGCCATCAGCAGGATAATCCTACGCATGCCGCACGCCTGTAGTGCTTCACGTGCGCAAAGGGTGAGGTGCATGGGGTTGGCAAAGGCACTCGGTTCTTCGAGGAGTTGGCCGCAGAACTTGCGCCACGCTTGCAGTGCTTGCGCCGAAGGCGGTGGGGCAGGCTGGCCGTGGGTGTTTGCGCGCCGCGTGTCCCAAGGCATGAGCAGCCCCAGTGCCGGGTGCCAGAGCTCGGGCATCGAGTGATAGCGGGCGCTGCTCGCGGCATTCTGGTGCACCTGTTGCTGCACTTCATGCAGTGGCAACTGCAGATACAGGCTGCTCAGGTACTGCCAGCGCAGATTGTGCGGCGAGTCCCAGCCCTGTTGGGCCGACAGCGCCAGGCCGTTGGCCAGCAATAGACTGTTAGCGGGGTGATTCAGCCAGCGGCGCAGTGCCGGCTCGGCATCCAGATGCTGCTGCTGGAGCAGCGGTTGATGGATGTCGCGGGCGATGTGCAGCACCTTGATCAGCGTGCGCTTGTCATCCGTGATCACCGCGTAACCCTGCATCACCCAGTCGGGCAGCCGCCACAACTGGGCCAGGGCACGGCAGATTTCAAACAGGCGCACCCCAAACAGGGCGTGTTCAACCGTGCGGGCGCACTCACCCTTTTGAACCACCCGCGCTTCCCATTCTTCGAGTTGTTTGGGGTAGCTCACGGCCATCGGCCACAGCGGCGAGAAGAACAACAAACTGCCCCAGTACACTTCTTGCCACAACCGCGCGAGACGATTGCCAAACAGGCCGATGCCTTGCTGCGCGGCATGCTGGCTGATGAGCTGAACTTGTCGCAACGCGACTGGGATTTCTTCGGTGGGCAGCACGGGCATCTGTTCAAGCAGCTCTTGGGTGCGCTTTAAACCCAGGCGATTAATGGCCACCTCAAGACTTTCGGCGGGTTCACTGAGGCTGCTTTTCGCGTGTTGATTGGCTTCACGGATCAGGTTGAGGGCGAGTGCCGGACTGTCTTGCATGACTTCGGCAATTTCGCGCAACGAGCGGCGACTGTCGCTGATGGTTTTGCACACCCGCGCATGGCTTTGCTGCGGGATCGGCAAGGCAACCGCGTCGAGGTGAGTAACCCACGCATCCAGGGTGCAAGGCTGTTCAGTCTTTTCAGTGGTCATGATGGGCGCGCGGTCATCATCAATGTAAGTGGAAATGAATATTGCACCGCCCCATTCATCGCACAAGTTGTTGATGTTGCTGTTCTTGACAGCGTCTGCAATTTCTTGGGTTTTCTTGCGCAAAAGATGTGCGGTGGGCGATGCAGAACATGGTTTTTCTGCTTCAACGACTATAGTCTGGCGCACAAATGCCGATAAGGAGTGAAAGAGTTTTAGCTACGCTGGAATGTGCCCTGAACCCGACTCAATAAGTACCTTATTAACTATGGCTAAAATTATCGGCATCATCGTCGTATTTGCGAGTGTTCTCGGCGGTTACGTGCTTTCCCACGGCAAGATCGGTGCGCTGATTCAGCCTTTCGAGGTCATGATCATTGGCGGCGCTGCCTTTGGTGCCTTTCTACAGGCCAACCCCGGCTACATGACCCTGCACGTGATCAAAAAATCACTGAGCATGTTCGGTTCGCGTTTCACCCACACTTTCTATCTGGAAGTGTTGGGGCTGGTGTACGAGATCCTCAACAAGAGCCGCCGCGAAGGCATGATGGCGATTGAGGCCGACATCGAAGACGCGGCGGCCAGCCCGATTTTCGCCAAATACCCGACCGTCTTGAAAGACGAGCGCATGACTGCGTTTATCTGTGATTACCTGCGCATCATGTCGTCGGGCAACATGGCGCCCCATGAGCTGGAGGGGCTGTTCGACATGGAGCTGTTCAACCTCAAGGAAGAACTCGAACACCCTTCACACGCCATCACCGGGATCGCCGACGGTATGCCGGGCTTCGGTATTGTGGCCGCGGTGCTTGGCATTGTGGTGACAATGGCCTCGCTGGGTGAAGGCGACCAGGCGGCCATCGGCATGCACGTGGGGGCGGCGCTGGTGGGGACCTTCTTCGGTATTTTGGCGGCCTATGGCTTCTTTGGTCCTTTGGCGACCTCGTTGTCACACGATGCCAAAGAAGAACTCAACGTCTACGAGTCGATCAAAGCGTCGCTCGTGGCCTCGGCCTCGGGCATGCCGCCGTCGCTGGCAGTCGAGTTTGGTCGAAAAGTACTCTACCCCAAGCATCGGCCGAGCTTCTCCGAGCTGGAGCAAGTGGTTCGCGGTCGCTGATTTATGGAAAACAATCAGCCGATCATCATCAAGCGCGTCAAGCGCTATGCCGCAGGCCATCACGGTGGCGCCTGGAAAATCGCTTTTGCGGACTTCGCAACGGCGATGATGGCGTTCTTTCTGGTGTTGTGGCTGATGACAGCGGCCACCCCGGAACAAAAAATCGCCATTGGCGGTTATTTCAAAGACCCGATCGGCTTCACGGAAAGCGGTACGCCTTACACCATCGACCTGGGCGGTACGCCAGCGCTGGCGCCGGACAACACCCTCAACCCGGAAGAAAAGCTGCAACCTCAGCCCGACAAAATCAAAGTCGATGCGGATCAGATTCAAAGCATGGCCGAGCAGGTTGAAAAAGAGCGCCTGGAGCTGTTGTTGCAAGAACTGCAAAACAAGGTCGAAGAAAATCCACAGCTACAAAAATTCAAGGATCAGTTGCTGTTCGAAATCACGCCTGACGGTTTGCGTATCCAAATCATGGATGCCGAAAGCCGCCCGATGTTCGATGTTGGCAGTGCGCGCCTCAAACCCTATTTCGAAGATATTTTGCTGGCCTTGGCCGATACCATTAAAGCGGTGCCGAACAAAATCAGCATCAGCGGCCACACCGACGCCATGCCCTATGCGGGCACGGGTGACTTTGGCAACTGGGAGCTTTCGGCCAACCGGGCCAATGCCGCGCGGCGTGCGTTGGTGGCAGGCAGCTACCCCGATAACCAAGTGGCGCGGGTTGTGGGCTATGCGTCATCGGCGTTGTTCGACAAAACCCGGCCGAACAACCCGGTCAACCGGCGGATCGACATCGTGGTACTGACCAAAAAGGCCCAGCAAGCGATTGAGGGCGAGCAAGGGCCTGACCCGGTCAAGGCACAAACACTGCCCAAGGCGCTGGTTGACCCGATCAAACTGCCAGCCGACCAACAGCCGCCACCGATGCACGAAGAGCGTCAGAAACTGAACTTGTTTGATGACAAAGCGCCAGCCACCCAATAACGCCTCTGTGCAGGAGCGAGCAAGCTCGCCCCTACGGGATTTGCGCGGGCCTGTGTGAGGAGCTAGTGGCTGCTTTCCGGCAAGCTCGCAATGATCGAGCGATAGCTGTTCATGCGCTGTTGCTGCACGCGGCCATCTTCCAGCGCCATCAACAATGCACAGCCCGGCTCGCGGTCGTGCTTGCAATCGCGGAAACGGCAGCGACCGATCAAATCGTTGAACTCGATAAAGCCTGCTTCCACATCCGCTCGGCTCACGTGGCCCAGGCCAAACTCGCGAATACCCGGGGAGTCGATCAACTCGCCACCGCCTGGAAAGTGGAACAATCGCGCCGTCGTCGTGGTGTGCGTGCCCTGACCGGAAATTTCCGACAGTGGTCCCACCCGCAGGTTGACCTCAGGCAGCAAGCTGTTCACCAGCGATGACTTGCCCACACCCGACTGACCCACGAACACGCTGATGTGGCCGTCCAGTTGCGCTTGCAACTGCTGCATGCCATCGCCGTGGTGCGCGGACACTTCGAGCACCGGGTAGCCCAACTGACGATAAACACCCAGCAACGCATTCAGCGCAGGGGCGTTTTGATCGTCGATCAAATCCGCTTTGTTGAGCAGCAACAGCGGACGAATCCCTGCGTGCTCGGCGGCGACCAGGTAACGGTCGATCAGGTTGGCGTGCGGCTCGGGCATCGGCGCGAACACAATCACGATCATGTCGACGTTGGCGGCTACCGGCTTGAGCTGGCCGCGGCTGTCGGGGCGGCACAGTTCGGTTTTACGCGGCAACTGGGCGACGATAACGCCGATACCCTGGTTGCCCGCGCGCCACACCACCGTGTCGCCTGTTACCAGTGCGGGCAGGTTGGCGCGCAAGTGGCAACGAAACATCTGGCCTTTCAGATCGCCTTCCTGGGCTTCGACTTCGACCTGCACACCAAAGTGCGCGATCACCAGGCCGAGTTGCTCGGGGCCTAAGTCGCCGCCTTCAAGCGCTTCGACGGCACTGGATTCGCGTTTGGCAGCGCGGGCAGCGCGCTCGCCCTGGATCTTTTCGATGCGCCAGTTTTGGCGACGATTGAGCTGGCGTTTGGCCATGGGTGTTCCGTGTTGATAAAACGATAAGGAGGGTAAAACGCTGGCGAGTTTAGCACGAGGGCCGGGTGCCTAAGCTAAACTGCGCGACTAAGCTCTGGAGGCCTTTATGAACAACGCGCAGAACCTGATCTGGATCGACCTGGAAATGACCGGCCTTGACCCGGACAACGACGTCATTATCGAAATGGCCACCATTGTCACTGACAGCGAACTCAACACCTTGGCCGAAGGCCCGGTCATCGCCATCCACCACAGCGACGACGTGCTGGCGCGCATGGACGAATGGAACACCCGTACCCATGGCGGCAGCGGCCTGATCCAGCGCGTCAAAGACAGCACCACCAGCATGGCCGAAGCCGAAGCACAGACCATCGCCTTCCTTGAACAGTGGGTGCCCAAAGGCAAATCGCCGATCTGTGGCAACAGCATCTGCCAGGACCGGCGTTTTCTGTACACCCACATGAAAGCCCTCGAAAGCTACTTCCACTACCGCAACCTTGATGTGTCGACCCTCAAAGAACTGGTTGCCCGCTGGGCGCCGCAAGTGCGCGACAGCCTAGTGAAAAAAGGCACGCACCTGGCACTGGACGATATTCGTGAGTCGATTGCTGAGTTGCAGCATTATCGCAAGCACTTTATTAAGTTTTAATTGTCCATGTTTGAGCCCATTGCGAAAGTGCAGTGGGCTTGTTTTTTAATGACTTCCTCTCGTTTGCTTAAGTTTTATTGCCAGCATTTTATAGTAAGTTTCTACGCCAAGTGAATCGGCGGCGTTCATATTTGTAGGTGTGTGGTTTGATAGGTTGATAAGGAAGGTTGAAAATTCGCTTGGTGAGACGCCGGGGGTGTCTTCAGCTATAAAGTTGGCTATTTGCATCGCTGGATGATAATTTTTATTGAGTCGATGTAAAGATTGGGAGTCTGTAGTTCGCGAGGCAATGTGGCTCATGACGTTTTTATAAACGGTGGTTTCTAGTCTGTGCAGTTCGCTGCCAGTAAATGTATCCAGTGTTATACCAATTAAAGTTTTAGGGTTTTTGTTTAGGGTCGAGATTTCCGGATAACTGAGAACCTCGATGAAGGGGTTTGACGATTTTCTTGCTCTCATGTAGTCATTGACAAATTCGATTTGTGTCTCAAGTTCAACCTCTGGTATTCCTTCTCGTGTGAGTTTTCGTAGTGAATTTTCTTGGGCTTTTTTTAATGAGCTTCTGCTTCGTGCAATCACCGTGCTAAGTGTTTTGAATTTAATATGTCCAGTCGGGTCGCTATATGTAATAGGGTTTGTGCAGTACGCATACGCATTAATGCCCCCTTTCCCAAAAGGGCTCCAACTGTCCGGGCTATTAAAACGCATGAGTACCGGATTAAATGCGCGATAGCCATTGCCTAATAAATAGTGCCCCGTCACAGGGTCTGAGCGTTCACCATTAAAGCCCAGCAAGCTCAACAATCCATTGCCGGGGTCGGTGTGACCGTAAGCGGTATACGCCGCTGTTCGGTGAGTTTTACTGCTCACTTCAGTTAATACTGAACACTGTGTGTCTGTGGCCAGCAATGTTGTGTCAATTGCTTTGCCATCGTGTGAGCGCTGCGCCAGCAATTGGTCGCCGTGTTGAAAAATACTGTGCCGGTTCAGGCCTTGAATCTCCGTGGCCAAGCGCGATTGATTATAAAAACGTCCGATACTGGTTTGGTCTGAAGACTGGCTGCGGCTCAGGCGATCCAATGGGTCGTAGTGGTAATTGCATAAACGCGTTGAACTGTCCTTTTGCATGATGTTTCTCCCAAGAGGTGAGAGGCCAGTGTTTGTGATGGATAGCCTCTTGCCTAGCTAGCAGATCTGCTAGGTCAGTAGATGCCCCCTTTTGGTGCCTGCACCAAGTGAGTAGACTGCGCGCCTTCCTGCAAGGATCGCTGCCATGTTGCTGATGCTCTATTTAGTTGCCATTACTGCCGAAGCCATGACCGGCGCGTTGTCTGCCGGGCGTCGGGGCATGGACTGGTTTGGTGTGGTGCTGATTGCCTGCGTCACCGCGCTCGGCGGCGGTTCGGTGCGCGATGTGCTGCTGGGGCATTACCCGCTAACGTGGGTCAAACACCCGGAATACCTGGTGCTCACCACCTTTGCCGCGCTGGTGACGATTTTTATCGCACCGCTGATGCGCCATTTACGCTCGCTGTTTTTGGTACTCGATGCGCTGGGGTTGGTGGCGTTTACCCTGATCGGCTGCATGACCGCCCTGGAAATGGGCCAAGGCATGCTGGTGGCGTCAGTCAGTGGGGTGATTACCGGCGTCTTTGGCGGCATCCTGCGTGACATCTTCTGCAATGACATCCCGTTGATCTTTCGTCGTGAGCTGTATGCCAGCGTTTCATTTGCGGCCGCGTGGTGCTTCTTGCTCTGCACTTACCTGAACATGCCCAACGAACAGGCGATTTTCGTCACCTTGTTCGGTGGGCTTTTGCTGCGCTTGCTGGCGATTCGCTTCAGTTGGGAAATGCCCAAGTTCGTGTACAACGACGAGCATTAATCGGCCAGCAGCGAGTCCACCAGGCCGCGGGCCATCTCCATGCTGTGAATCACGCGCCACAGCTGTTCGGCTTCAAGGCCAGAGAGATGGGCGCTGATGTCGTCGGCGTTCAGCTCCGCGCCTTTTAACAGCAATGACACCTGCATCAGTGCATCTCGTGCCGGAATGCCGGGGTTAATGGTGTACAGCCGCGTGCAGTGATGGGCACTGGTGTGGAAGGCGTCGAGGGGTGGGTCGGGGACTAGTTTGTTCATGCGAGAAACTCCAAACGTTGGAGCTGCCGTCAATCCGCTGTCAATCGGAAAGGGTGGCAGCTATGTGCGGGTTGACAGACCGAGGAGTCTCGCGAACTCGGCGCACCCGAAGATGCCCCGCACATGGCCGCCATAACACAGTAGTGGTCATGCGAGATCAGACGGTCTGTCAAAACCGGTCACTGAAATCAGTGACCTGGCGAGACTATCCGCACAGTTCCAGCGCCACAAGGCGGTGGGGATTCTCTCGGATATATCCCGCAAGGGAAAGGGAAATATCAGGTTAAGACGTTGCTGTTTGTGTGGGATGTAACGCCCTGAGATGTAGTTGAAAACGCTTTAATAAATCCCTCTTCATTACTGAACACTCCTACACGGTGCGTAGATGATAAGGAGTGGTTGTGCGCAGTTATTTAACTATTCTAAGGGGGCGGTTAATTAAAAACAGTTAATTAAACAGGGAGGGTTTAGGTTTATATCATGGATGAATTATTGGATTCTGCGCTATCGGCGCAAACAAATCAGATTGTAGGTGTGGCTACTTTTGAAGTTGTGTTTGATTCGGCCCCCGGTACGGCTATCAAAAAAATATACGCCAACGGGCGGATGCAAGCTCGCGTGATCGTGTGTATTAGTTGCCATGATTCGGAGGGGCGAGAAGTTCGTCCTACACCCGAGATAGTAGAATCACTTAAATTAATTGAATATTTAGGTGGCGCTGATCTTGGTTCACCCTGGAGCGTCTCTGAAACGCCTAATAAATACAGGCATGAAATGTCAGGTGCGGGTGGCCGTAGTCGCCGACACATTGGCGAATTTGACGATAAGGTCGTACGAATTCAGCGCTGGGTCAGTTGTGAGCAGCTCGATGAAAAGCGGATTGCCGCAGCCATCACGTTGCCTAATGGCAGGCTTGTCAAAAGCAATAACCCGAGCGGGCCGTTTGGAGGCAGCGACAGTTCTGTCACCCTCGAAGCCATTGCACCTGTCCAATATGGTTTTGAAAATTTTCGATTAACTAAAGTCGAGGAGTTTTCTGGAACGGCCAGATCAATTTACAGGTGGTACTTGGGGTTGTATCTCGGTGGTGTAAAAGTACCGCTTGCAGGGTGGTTTTCCCCTGGGTTTGATAGCGACAGTGAAGTGGAAATTTACTGTAATCCCTGGCGGCAAGGAACATGGGGGTACCCCCAATACATAGTGTGCGCTATCGCTGATGATCACCATGGAGCGATAGATGTGTGGCTGCCAAAAGATCCGGCAGACCACAGTGGGCGGGTCAAGGAGAACTATTTAATTAAGGTCAACGATAGGCCGGGTGAAATTTCGTTGGTCCAGGGCTTCTCGGGGTGGACCGACAGACGTGTGCCGGCCAAGACTCAACCATTTACGATGACGGTATTGGATGATTTTGGTACCGCTCATAACTTTCAAATTGTCACTAACTCGAACAGTTTTGAACTTGAATTAAAGTAGGCTCGCCGTTTTTAAAACAATGGCAGCGTGCTTGTAAATTACTTATTAAATGGACGTTATATATGTCGGATGTGGAAGGCGAAGAATTGTATTCAAATGCTTTTAATTTCAGCAGCTTCCTGTTGGGAGGTGTCGATCCGCGAACGGGTATTTATAGTTGCACGCTGTCATTGGGGGAGATCACTTCGCACGCACTGAATGGTCCCTCTTTGCCCATTAATTTTCACTTCAATCCGCTCAACCCCTTGGACCGCGGTTTTGGCAAAGGTTGGACGCTGGCGTGTACGCGTTATGACCGCGCGGCTAAATGTTTGACGCTGGTCAGTGGTGAAACCTGTAAAACGCTGGAGTTACCTGCTGAAGTCCAGCTCGTTGACCAAAAAATTGAGCGTTTCAGGCTGGGCAAAACCGAAGAAAACCGTTTCATCCTGTCGACCGTTAATGGTCAGCGTGAAGAATTGTGCAGGGTGGGCCAGAGCAGCGTAGCCGTATCGCAGCGTATATGGGCAGCCAATGGGGCAAGCCTTGATCTGGAATACACGCTCTTCAACGGCCAGCCAATGCTTGCAGCCGTTCGTGATAGCCAGCGTACGTTGCTGTCGATAACGCGCACTGGCGCCGGGGTACAGCTCAAGCGATACCCCGACACAGATCAAGAAGCCCGTTTTGATATCCGTTTCACCAATAACCGTATCGTCAGTATTACGCTGCCCTGCGCAGGCCGTTGGGATATTGGTTATCAGGTCATTGATGGCTTGACGTATGTATCGCGGATTTTCTCGCCCATGGGGGCTGTTGAGCGCGTCAGCTATAAAAAAGCGGGATTGCGCTTTCCGGTAGGAGCCGGCCGCGCGGCAATGGCGTCGGTGGCAACCTATACGGTGTTTCCAGGTAATGGGCAGCCAGCCATCCATAAGAGCTATCGTTTCTCGGACCAAAACTTTTTGGGCTTTGGCGCCCCCGGTGTTTCAGCGTCAACGGCCAGCGATGCACTCTATAAATTGGCTGGGGACTACAACTACACGTCCTACGAGACCCTGCTGCGAGATTCCAACAGTTATCAGGAGACGGTGCGTACCTATAACAAGTTTCACCTGTTGGTGTCTGAAGTCCGCCGTTGCGGTGCGAAAATCACCTCCCAGCTGTTTGATTATTACTATGAGCCAGGCAAAAGCTTTGAAGAGCAGCCTGCTCAATGCCGTTTACCAAAGCGCTCGGTCATGCGCTATGAAGACGCCATTTCGAAGCGCTCGCGAGAGGAGGTCACGCAGTTTGAATACGATAATTTCGGGAATGAAATCAGGCGAGTGGAGCCCGGTGGCTTAACCACGTTGACTGAGTATTTTGCAACTGAAGGCGGTGTTGACTGCCCGCCAGATCCGCTCGCGTTTGTCAGGTTTCCTCGCCAGAGAACGGTATTTAACCCCGCAGACTCACAGTCTGGCAGCAGCATCACGCGCTACCGGTATGCGAGCTCCCCGCTGCTTGAAGGCTATTCAATTGCTTCGATTGTTCCTGTGCGCGAACAGTTTTATTTGCGCGGCGAACAGGGCGAGCATTTATACGAACAAATCGATTATGAATACGTTAACGCGCCCCAGGCGCCTGACCTCCATGGCCGCTTGTCGGCCAAGACGTCGACGCTCAACGCTTTGGCTACCCGGCAAACCTATACCTACAGCGTCAACAACCTGGCAGTGAGTGTTAAAACTGCGCTCACGGGGCACGACGCAAAGAGCGCCGCGAGCACGGTTGTCTATGCAGCGCTGACGGGCAATTGCCTGTCGACCCAGGAAGAAGGCAAGGCGCCTGTTAGTTACGAATATGACGCGTTGGGGCGTGTGACCCGCGAAACAGTGTCGCAAGGTACGGCCTATGCGGCGCATACCGTACGCGTTTATCAATTGCCGCAGGCAGAGTCTCAGTACCCCACGCTATTGGTGACCGATGTTAATGGCATGCGGCAGCGGGTGACTTATGACGGTATTGGCCGTGTCTGCACGCTCGAAGAAGAGGATGAGGTAGACGGTTCTGCGAGCGGCATCCCTTTGCGGGTCGTTAAAGCGAATACGTACAACAGTTCTGGCCAGCTTCAGAGTGAAACAGCCACTGACTGGCTCAATGGAGCCCCTCTGGCCCAGCGCACCCGCTATGAGTATGACGATTGGGGCAAGGTTAAAACCATTCAGGGCCCAGATGGTTTGCATGACTACATCGAGCGAGAGCAAGAGCGGTTATGTGAAACCCGATGGAAGCAGGGGCATGGCAAAACCGTGACGTTTTTCAATGAGCGGGGCAAGCCTGTGAGTGTCGAGTTGTTCGACGTGGAGGGGGTTAGCCAGGCTAAGACGACCCATGCCTATGATGGTTTTGATCGGTGCACACAACAGACAGACCCCGCAGGCAACGTGACCTCCTTTCACTACGATGCGTTTGGGCGTCTTAGTCGAAGTACGTTGCCAGATGGCAATGTGGTTGAAACCCGTTATGCATCCTTTAGTCATGACGCTCTGCCTGTAGAGATTCGCGTGGCTGGCAAGACCTTGGGCAGCCAAACCTTCGATGGACTGGGGCGATTGATCAGTGCCGTGACGGGCGGGCGGGAGGTCAGGCACGAATACGTAGGCTCGGGGCACGCGCCCACGGCCATCATCCAGCCTGATGGTCGACGTGTTACACACCAATACGAGCCTTTGCTGGATGGGCTTTTGACCCGACGTACGCAGGCCGATCAAATCTCGAACTATGCCTATTACCCTCGGTCGGGGTTGATGTCGGAGTGCTCCGAGCAGGGCCGCGTGGGAACTTTCCAATATTCGCGTGCCGGTTGGCTGACCCATGAGCGATGGGCTTTACCTGGGCACGCTTATGAAACAACCAACCGCTATTCGTTGGGCGGGCGTGTCTTGAGTCATGTAGACGTGAAAGGGGAAGAACACCGTTACGAGTACGACGCTGCGGGTCGTGTTAAGTCTTTCAGGCACACGCATTTGACTGCTGAGTTCACGTACAACGCGCTAGGTCAGTTGCATGTGATAAGCGCGACGGATGCATCATCGCAGCAGTTGAAGACTACGCTGAGCTATGACGCGCTGGCGCGTGAAGTGCAGCGAGTGATCGAACTTGTTGGCAGTGAGTCCTATACGTTAACAACCCGCTACACCAAGGCCAGCAAGGTGGCGCAGCGCACCCTGGTTGGCGCGACCGGTATGCTTCGGGACGAGAACTTCAGTTATGACTCGCGGGGCAGGCTAGAAACCTACCGCTGCGCAGGTACGCACCGCCCGCTTGACGTTTTCGGCAAAGAGATAGTGGGGCAACGGTTCACGTTTGACGCGTTTGACAATATTGTTTCGCTGGAAACCCAGTTCCCGGGGGGAGTAAACACCACCACTTATACGATGAGTGAGCGTGATCCGACCCAATTGATCGGCCTCCAGCACTCTCATCCGGATTACCCGGCGGCGATCACGCTGCGTTATGACGCCAACGGCAAACTGCTAATCGACACTCAGGGCCGTAGCCTGGGTTATGACGGGCTGGGCCGTTTGAGCGAAGTCTCAGTGGCAGTGAGTTCGGTCATCCGGCGTTATGGGTATGACGCCCGGGATCGGTTACTTGAAATGACCGACAGCGAGCAAACATCCACGCATCTTTTTTATCGAAATGATGCCGTCAGCAGTGAAGTCAGGGGCCCTGATGCGGCGACTTTCTTCCGGCTGGGGGATGTATTGCTGGGGCAAGGCTTGCATGGCTCGCTTGATCAAACAGTGTTGTTGGGTGTTGACCATCAAAATACCGTCTTGGCCGAGGCGGCACCTTTACGCGCTGTCACCTACACACCCTATGGCGCGCGCACGGCCCAAGATGGCCTGCAGAGTTTGTTAGGGTTAAACAATGAGCGATTTGACTCGATCACCGGGTGCTACTTATTGGGTAATGGTTATCGCGCTTATGATCCGCTGCTGATGCGTTTTCAAAGCCCTGACAGCCTTAGCCCGTTTGGTGAAGGTGGTCTCAATCCTTATGTGTATTGCTTGGGTGATCCGATTAATCGCAGTGACCCCACTGGGCACTCTTCGTGGCAGGCCTGGTTGGGTGTTGGCCTTGCAGTGTTTGGTATTCTTGCGAGCATTCTAAGCTTCGGCGCCGCGACTCCCTTGGCGATTACCGGGTTGGTGGCGGGGGTCGCCAGTGGCGTAGCAGGTATCGCGGGAGCCGCAGTACAGGAGTTGTTTCCGAACTCGGGCGCGGGGGATGTGCTGGGTTATGTGAGTTTAGGCTTGGGGCTTTTATCGTTAGGGGCTGGGCTCGCGGCCTCGACGAAAGCATTCAGTCAGTGGGGTAACCGCATGAATGATGCATTTAAACAAGGCCTCTCTGGGAGGGGAGGAGCAAAGGCGGCAAAGCAGATGGCAAGGTTAAATCCGGCAGAGGAAGAGTCTTCGTTCAAGTGGAACCTTATCAGGCCCAAACCGCGAAATATAAAGCCCGACTTGAGCGATAGCGCAATGCGTGATTACGAGGCGTTCATTGACGCGATTGATAAGGAGAACCTTCACCCTAAAGTTGCCGCTGAGCGAATAGGTCAAGCGAAGTACACCCAATTAAGCCGTAAGTCGAATCAATTTGAAGTGCGCATTGGCGGTAAGGACCGCGTGACGTTTTTACTCCGTAAGGCCTCTGTAGAGATTAAACAAGTCGGGGGCCACACTTGAGTTAAGGCCAGGGGCTGTTTGCCGAGTGGCGTGTTGTGCCAACGCCCACTCCACATGCTCTTGCACCAAAGCCGATGGGTAATCGCGCCGCGCTTTCAACGCTTCCAGCACGGGAATGGTTGAAGGCGCATTGCCCAAACCCACCGCCAAATTGCGCAGCCAGCGTTCGTAACCGGCCCGGCGCAGGGGCGAGCCTTCGGTGTTGCTCAAAAACTTGTCTTCATCCCACATAAACAGCTCAGCCAACCCGGCGTTGTCCAGGTTATGCCGGGGCTTGAAGTCGCCCTCGGCGGTGGTGCGGGCAAAGCGGTTCCAGGGGCAGACGATCTGGCAGTCGTCGCAGCCAAACACCCGATTGCCAATCAGCGGGCGCAACTCTTCGGGGATCGCGGTTTTCAGTTCGATGGTCAGGTACGAAATGCAGCGTCGTGCATCCAGCACGTAGGGGCCGACAAACGCGTTGGTCGGGCAAATGTCCAGGCACGCCGTACAGCGCCCGCAATGTTCCGTTTCGTGAGGTTCATCTACTGGCAGCGGCAGATCCACAAACAGTTCGCTCAAGAAGAAGTAACTGCCCGCCTTGCGATTGAGAACCAGGGTGTTTTTTCCGATCCAGCCCAGCCCGGCTTTTTGTGCGATGGCTTTTTCCAGCACCGGGGCGCTGTCGACAAAGGCACGAAAACCAAACGGGCCAATATCTTTCTGAATGCGGTCGGCCAGTTGCTGCACACGCTTGCGGATCAGCTTGTGGTAATCGCGGCCCAGTGCGTAGCGCGACACGTAGGCTTTTTCGGGTTGGGCCAGCAATTGCGCCATGTGGGTGTCGCCGGGCAGGTAGTCCATGCGCAACGACACCACGCGCAGGGTGCCGGGCACCAGTTCTTCGGGGTGTGAGCGTTTGCTGCCGTGGGCGGCCATGTAGTCCATGTCGCCGTGGTAGCCAGCGGCCAGCCAGCGCTCCAGATATTGTTCGTGTTCCCCCAGATCAAGGCCGGCAATGGCGACTTGTTGAAAGCCCAGCTCGCGGCCCCATTCCTTGATGGACTGAGCAAGAGCGGGGAGGTCGGTAGTAATAGCAGGCATGAGGCAAGAGAAACCGGAGCTGAGATGCGTATAATTCTGCCAGACATCGGAGCCCGACACGTATGCCGCAGACCAAACACCTGTTTCCTGAACCCCAGCCACTGCTCGCAGACGCCCTGCCGCGACTGCCTGCGCGTGCCCCAAGCGCGCACAAGGGCCAGTTCGGGCATGTGCTGCTGATTGGCGGCGACCGTGGTTTTGGCGGCTCCATTACCCTCAGTGCTCAGAGTGCGCTGCGTTGTGGCGCTGGCCTCGTGTCGCTGGCGACTCGACCAGAGCATGTGCCTGCGGCCTTGACCCGTTTGCCTGAGGTGATGACCTTGGGCGTGCTGTCGGCGAACCAGTTGATGGGCGTGTTGGCGCAAGCCTCAGTGGTCGTGGTTGGACCGGGGTTGGGGCAGGCCGCATGGGGGCGTAGTCTGTTGTCGGCGGCGGCTCAAGCAAAAATGCCTCAAGTGTGGGATGCCGATGCGCTGAATCTGTTGTCCAACGCGCAGTTTGATTTACCGCCGGGCTCGGTGCTCACGCCGCACCCTGGCGAAGCCGCGCGTTTGCTGGGCCTTAGCACTGAACACGTGCAGGCCGATCGCCCGGCTGCGGCTCGGGCGCTGGTTAAAAAATACTCAGCGGTGTGCGTCCTTAAAGGGGCGGGCACGTTGATCGCAGGCCTGGATGGCGAATTGGCGCTGTGTACACACGGGCATCCGGCAATGGCGACGGCCGGTTTGGGTGACGTGCTGGCCGGTGTGCTCGGCGCGCTGTTGGCGCAGGGCATGACGGCATTTGATGCCGCGTGCCTGGCGGTGTGGTTGCACGCCCGTGCAGGGGAACAACAAGGGCAATTGGGCCGTGGGCTGGCGGCCAGTGATTTGATTCCAGCCATTCGTCAGTTGTTGGAGGAGCAAGCACCGTGTCTGAATTAGTACTGCTATTGGCTGATGAAGCGGCCATGGTCGCATTGGGCGGGCAGTTGGCTCGCATCACCCAAGGACATGGCGTGATTTTTCTTGAAGGAGACCTGGGGGCAGGTAAAACCACCCTGTCACGCGGCATTATTCGCGGCCTTGGGCATGTGGGGGCTGTAAAAAGTCCTACATTTACATTGGTGGAGCCTTACGAGATTGGTGAAGTCAGGGCATTCCATTTCGATTTGTATCGCCTGGTCGACCCTGAAGAGCTGGAATACATGGGTATCCGCGATTATTTCGAAGATGACGCCTTATGCCTCATCGAATGGCCCGATAAAGGTGCAGGCTTTTTGCCAAAGCCTGACCTGACCATTACCATTAGCCCGCACAACGCCGGGCGCTCGCTGAAGGTGTCGGCACAAGGCCCGCGTGGCGAGGCTTGGTGTGAGGCGTTGGCATTGGAATTCAAATAATGATGGGGTTTGGTATGCGCTTTCGCGCGTTGGTCAGTGTCGCCGTAGGTCTGTTGCTGAGTGTCATGGCGGTGAATGCCGTGGCAGCGACACAAGTGAAAAGCGTGCGTTTGTGGCGTGCTCCAGACAACACACGGCTGGTGTTTGACCTGACTGGCCCGGTGCAGCATAGCGTCTTCACGCTGACGTCACCTGATCGTCTGGTGATTGATATCAATGGCGCGACCCTGGCCGGGCCTTTGAATGTACCCACGGCCAATACGCCGATCACCAGCATGCGCTCGGCGCAGCGCACCCCGACTGATTTGCGGGTGGTGATCGACCTCAAAAAACCGGTCACGCCCAAGAGCTTTGTACTGGCGCCAAATGCCCAGTACGGCAACCGTCTGGTGGTCGACCTGTTCGATCAGGGAGCCGATGTTGCCCCAAGCTTGCCTGCCACCACTGTGGCCAAGGTCCCTGTGGTTCCGGTGACGCCTGCGCAGCCCGATCTCAAGCTGGAGCCAGTACCGAGTGGCAAGCGCGACATTATTGTGATGATTGACCCCGGCCACGGTGGCGAAGACCCGGGTGCTTCCGGTTCGGGGGGGCAGCACGAAAAAGACGTGGTGCTGGCGATTGCCAGAGAATTGCAACGCCAGGTCAATGGCATGAAGGGCTTTAGAGCTGAGTTGACCCGTAGCGGCGACTACTTCATTCCGCTGCGTGGCCGTACCGAAATCGCCCGTAAGAAGGGCGCTGACCTGTTTGTGTCGATTCACGCCGACGCCGCACCGTCCAAGGCGGCCTTTGGTGCGTCGGTGTTTGCGTTGTCTGAACGCGGTGCGACGTCTGAAACCGCACGCTGGTTGGCTGACAGCGAAAACCGTTCTGACTTGATCGGCGGTGCGGGCAACGTGAGTCTCGATGACAAGGACCGGATGCTGGCGGGCGTGTTGCTCGACTTGTCGATGACCGCCTCGCTGACGTCAAGCCTCAACGTTGGGCAGAAAGTGTTGAGCAACATTGGCCGGGTCACTCCGTTGCACAAGCAACGTGTTGAGCAAGCCGGATTTATGGTGCTCAAGTCGCCCGATATTCCATCGATCCTCGTCGAAACCGGGTTTATCTCAAACTCCAACGAAGCATCCAAGCTGGCGTCGAGCAGTCACCAGCAAGCGCTGGCGCGTTCGATCAGCAGCGGCGTGCGTCAGTTCTTCCAGCAAAACCCGCCACCGGGCACTTACATTGCCTGGCTGCGTGACACTGGCAAGATCGCCCAAGGCACCCGCGAGCACACCGTGCGCCCCGGCGAAACCCTGGCGATGATTGCTGTGCGTTATCAAGTGGGCGTGGCGTCGCTGCGTTCCAGCAACAACTTGAGAACCGATGAGCTGAAAGTTGGCCAAAATCTGAATATTCCGGCCACCGACTTGGTGTCCAAGCAATGAGTGAAGAGCTCTTGAGCAGCAGCGCTCGCATTGAACTGCTCAGTCCGCGTCTGGCTAACCAGATTGCTGCGGGAGAGGTGGTTGAGCGTCCGGCATCGGTGATCAAGGAGTTGCTGGAAAACAGCCTCGACTCGGGCGCCAAGCGAATTGATGTGGATGTAGAGCAGGCCGGGATCAAGCTGCTGCGGGTGCGTGACGACGGCAGCGGTATTTCCAGCGACGACTTGCCGCTGGCGCTGGCGCGACACGCCACCAGCAAGATCCGTGACCTTGAAGACCTTGAACGGGTGATGAGCCTGGGTTTTCGCGGGGAGGCATTGGCCTCCATCAGTTCGGTGGCCCGTCTCACCCTGACGTCGCGCACCCGGGGTGCCGATCAGGCCTGGCAGGTCGAAACCGAAGGCCGCGACATGGCGCCCCGGGTTCAGCCCGCCGCGCACCCGGTCGGTACTTCGGTTGAAGTCCGTGACCTGTTTTTCAACACCCCGGCGCGGCGCAAATTCCTCAAAACCGAAAAAACCGAATTCGATCACCTGCAAGAAGTGATCAAGCGTTTGGCGCTGGCGCGTTTTGATGTGGCCTTCAATCTGCGCCACAACGGCAAAAGCATCCTTAACCTGCACGAAGCCCGTGACGATACAGCCCGCGCCCGGCGCGTGGCGGCGGTTTGCGGGCCGGCGTTTCTGGAGCAGGCGCTGCCGATTGAAGTGGAGCGCAATGGCCTGCATTTGTGGGGCTGGGTCGGTTTGCCGACCTTTTCGCGCAGTCAGGCCGATTTGCAGTATTTCTATGTGAATGGCCGTGCGGTGCGCGACAAGTTGGTGGCGCACGCGGTGCGTCAGGCTTATCGCGATGTGCTGTTTAATGGTCGGCACCCGACGTTTGTACTGTTTTTTGAAGTGGACCCGTCGGTGGTCGACGTCAACGTGCACCCGACCAAGCACGAAGTGCGCTTCCGTGACGGGCGCATGGTGCATGACTTTTTGTATGGCACCTTGCACCGCGCCCTGGGCGATGTGCGCCCCGAAGACCAATTGGCGGCGCCTGCGCCAGTGCCGGGTGCTGAGCGCCCAACCGGGCTCGACGCTGGCGAGTTCGGCCCGCAAGGCGAGATGCGCCTGGCCGCTCACCTGCTTGAGCAACCGCAGGCCGCGCCTGTGCCACACGTGCCGGGGGCAGGCGCCGGAGCGGGCTATCAGTCTTACTATCGCCCGCCGTCTTCGACACCCTCTGTGCCGACCGCTGAAGCTAAAAATGCCTACCGCGAATTTTTCGCGCCATTGCCTGAGGCCAATGCGGCGCCGTTACCTGACGGGCAGGGTGATATTCCGCCGTTGGGTTTTGCGCTGGCGCAGCTCAAGGGTATTTATATTCTTGCCGAAAACGCCCACGGGCTGGTGCTGGTGGACATGCACGCAGCCCACGAGCGGATCATGTACGAGCGTCTTAAAGTCGCCATGGCCAGCGAAGGGCTGAGTGGCCAGCCGCTGCTGGTGCCCGAGTCGATTTCGGTCAGTCAGCGTGAGGCCGATTGCGCCGAAGAGCATGCCCAATGGTTCCAGCGACTGGGCTTCGAGTTGCAGCGCCTGGGCCCGGAAACCTTGGCTATTCGCCAAATCCCGGCTTTGCTCAAACAGGCCGAGGCGCAGCGTCTGGTGCATGACGTGCTGGGTGATTTGATGGAATACGGCACCAGTGATCGGATTCAGGCGCACCTCAACGAATTGCTCGGCACCATGGCGTGCCACGGCGCGATCCGCGCCAATCGTCGTTTGGCGGTCCCGGAAATGAACGGCTTGTTGCGTGACATGGAAAACACCGAGCGCAGCGGCCAGTGCAATCATGGTCGTCCGACCTGGACCCAGATGGGCCTGGACGACTTGGACAAACTCTTTTTGCGCGGTCGCTGATGACAGGTTCCAATGCTTTACCCCCGGCCATCTTTTTGATGGGGCCGACAGCAGCCGGTAAAACCGACCTGGCGATTGAGCTGAGCAAAGTGCTGCCTTGTGAGTTGATCAGTGTCGATTCGGCGCTGGTGTATCGCGGCATGGACATTGGCACGGCCAAGCCCTCGAAAGAAATTCTGGCGGCGCACCCGCATCAACTGATCGACATCATCGACCCGGTCCAGAGCTATTCTGCGGCTGATTTTCGCCGTGACGCGCTCACGTCCATGGCTGAGATCACTGCACGGGGTAATATCCCGCTGCTGGTGGGCGGCACCATGCTTTATTACAAGGCGCTTCTTGACGGGCTGGCGGACATGCCGGCGGCTGATCCGCAAGTGCGTGCGCAGCTTGAAGAAGAAGCTCAGCGCCTGGGCTGGCAAGCCCTGCACGATCAGTTGGCGGCCATCGATCCGGAGTCTGCGGCGCGTATTCACCCCAATGATCCGCAGCGTCTGACCCGTGCATTAGAGGTTTATCGGGTCAGCGGCATGAGCATGACGGCCCATCGGCAAAAACAATCTGATCAATCTACTAAAGCAGCAGCTTCTGGGCGCGGACAATTGCCCTATACTGTCGCCCAACTGGCCATCGCTCCGGCGAACCGGCAGGTGCTGCATGAAAGAATTGCACAAAGATTCGGGCAAATGCTGGAACAGGGATTCATTGATGAGGTCTTAGCCCTGCGTAATAGAAGTGACCTGCATGCCGGGTTGCCGTCTATACGTGCAGTGGGCTACCGCCAAGTCTGGGATTACCTGGACGGCAAGCTGACAGCAGCCGAGATGCAGGAGCGCGGCATCATTGCTACGCGCCAATTGGCCAAGCGTCAGTTCACCTGGTTACGCAGTTGGGATGATCTACATTGGCTAGACAGCCTGGACTGCGACAATCTGCCACGAGCCTTGAAATACCTGGATTCGGTCTCCATATTGAGCTGAGTCTTTGGAATTGCCGTCTATCCTATGGGTATGGCGACACCAGCCATCTAATTTTTGTTTCTATTTTTATCCTTACAGGAGTGCGGCATATGTCAAAAGGGCATTCGCTACAAGACCCTTACTTGAATACTTTGCGTAAAGAGAAGGTTGGCGTTTCCATCTACCTGGTCAACGGGATCAAGCTGCAGGGGACTATCGAGTCCTTCGACCAGTTCGTGATCCTGCTGAAAAACACCGTCAGCCAAATGGTTTACAAACACGCTATCTCGACAGTAGTACCAGTGCGTCCAATTCGTTTGCCTAGCGCAACTGAATCGGAACTGGCAGACGCTGAACCAGGTAACGCCTGATAGGAGTCTGCTTTGTTCTTTGAGCGCCACGGTGGTGGTGAGCGAGCGATCCTCGTTCACTTGGAAGGTCAGGACCCTGAGGCGCGCGAAGATCCGCAGGAGTTCCAGGAGTTAGCTGTATCGGCCGGCGCCGAGACTGTCGCGTTTTTTAACGTGCCGCGTCATCGGCCATCGGCCAAGTACCTGATTGGCAGTGGCAAGGTCGAGGAGTTATGCGACCTGGTCAAGGCCGAGAAGGTCGACATCGTGATTTTCAATCACGTCCTCACGCCCAGTCAGGAGCGTAACCTCGAGCGTGTTTTCGAGTGTCGCGTGCTTGACCGTACCGGGCTGATTCTCGACATCTTCGCTCAACGCGCCCGTACCCATGAAGGCAAGCTGCAGGTCGAACTGGCTCAGCTTGATCACATGAGCACGCGTCTTGTGCGTGGCTGGACTCACCTTGAGCGTCAAGGTGGCGGCATTGGTATGCGTGGTCCGGGTGAAACCCAGCTCGAGACCGACCGCCGTCTGTTGCGTATCCGCATCAGCCAGATCAAGGCCCGCCTTAAAAAAGTCCGCAGTCAACGTGAGCAATCCCGTAGAGGGCGCCAGCGCGCCGACATTCCTACGGTGTCGCTGGTGGGGTACACCAACGCCGGCAAATCCACGTTGTTCAATGCGGTCACCGGCTCTGATGTCTTCGCCGCTGACCAACTGTTCGCCACGCTCGACCCGACCTTGCGCCGTCTTGATCTGGGCGACCTGGGGCCGATTGTGCTGGCCGATACAGTGGGCTTTATTCGTCATCTTCCGCACAAGCTTGTTGAAGCATTTCGGTCTACGCTCGAAGAGTCGAGCAACTCTGATTTGTTGCTGCACGTGATTGATGCGCACGAGCCTGAGCGCATGCAGCAGATTGAACAGGTGATGGTGGTGTTGGGCGAAATTGGTGCCCAGGACTTGCCGATCCTCGAGGTCTACAACAAAATCGATTTGATTGAAGGTGTAGAGCCGCAGATCCAGCGCGATGCCGATGGCAAACCGCAGCGGGTCTGGTTGTCGGCCCGTGAAGGTCAAGGGTTGGAGTTGCTTGAGCAAGCTATCGCCGAGTTGCTGGGTAATGATTTGTTCGTCGGCACCTTGCGCTTGCCGCAACGTTTTGCTCGACTGCGTGCACAATTCTTCGAACTGGGAGTTGTGCAAAAGGAACAGCATGACGATGAGGGAGCCAGTTTGTTGGACGTACGCCTGCCGCGTTCCGAGCTAAATCGCTTGGTCAGCCGTGAAGGGATGCAGCCGCTGGAATTCATCGAAGAACACACTTTGCAATAAAAGCCTCGCAAAGCGGCTGTGCCGCTGTGATAGGCATTCTGTAGCATTGGTCGGCGCGCCGTGGGCGCGTCTTTGCTTTATCAGATGGAGAGCGCTATGGCTTGGAATGAGCCGGGTGGCAACTCGAATAATCAAGATCCCTGGGGTAGCAAACGCCCTAAAAATGGCGACCGCAAGGGACCACCAGATCTCGACGAGGCCTTCCGAAAGCTACAGGAAAGCCTGAATGGGTTGTTCGGTGGTGGAAAAAAACGTACTGGCGGTAGTGGCAACGAAGGCGGCCCAAGCGGTAAGGGTGCTGGCTTCGGTCTGCTCGGTATCGGTTTGGTCGTGCTGGCAGCCGCGTGGCTGTACAGCGCGGTGTATGTAGTCGACGAACAGGAGCAAGCCGTGGTGCTGCGCCTGGGCAAGTACTACGAAACCGTAGGGCCGGGTCTGAACATCTACTTCCCGCCGTTCGATAAAAAGTACATGGAAAACGTCACGCGTGAGCGTGCGTACACCAAGCAGGGCCAGATGCTCACTGAAGACGAAAACATCGTCGAAGTGCCGCTGACCGTGCAGTACAAGATCAGCAACCTGCGCGACTTCGTGCTCAACGTTGATCAGCCGGAAGTCAGCCTGCAACAAGCCACCGACAGTGCCTTGCGCCACGTAGTGGGCTCCACTTCGATGGATCAGGTGTTGACCGATGGTCGTGAACAAATGGCTGTAGACGTCAAGGAGCGCTTGCAGCGTTTCCTCGATACCTACAAAACCGGTATCACCGTGACTCAGGTCAACGTACAAAACGCTGCTGCACCGCGTGAAGTGCAGGAAGCCTTTGATGACGTGATCCGTGCCCGTGAAGACGAACAGCGTGCCCGTAACCAGGCCGAAGGCTACGCCAATGGCGTGGTGCCGGAAGCCCGTGGTCAGGCTCAGCGCATTATCGAAGATGCCAACGGCTACCGTGATGAAGTGGTTTCTCGCGCCAAAGGTGAAGCCGACCGCTTTACCAAGCTGGTGGCCGAGTACCGCAAAAATCCTGAAGTGACCCGTGATCGTCTGTATCTGGACACCATGCAGGAAGTCTTCAGCAACACCAGCAAAGTACTCGTGACCGGTAACAAAAACGGCCAGAGCAACCTGCTGTACTTGCCGTTGGACAAAATGATCGAAGGCCGTAATGGCAGCACCCCGGCAACGGGTTCGGCAGCTGCGGCGAGCACCAATGATTCAAGCTCGCACATCAGCACGGATCTGCCGACACCACCGCGTACCAGGGAGAGTCGCTGATGAGCAATAAATCGCTGATCGCCCTTATTGTTGCCGTTGTCGTGGCGATCGTTGCCTGGAACAGCTTCTACATCGTCTCGCAAACCGAGCGTGCAGTGCTGTTGCGCTTCGGTCGTGTGGTTCAGGCGGATGTTCAGCCGGGCCTGCACGTGAAAATTCCATACGTTAACCAGGTGCGTAAGTTCGACGCCCGCCTGATGACGCTGGACGCGCCGACTCAGCGTTTTCTGACGCTGGAAAAGAAAGCAGTGATGGTTGATGCCTTCGCCAAGTGGCGTGTGAAAGATGCCGAGCGCTTCTACACGGCGACCTCGGGCATGAAGCAGATTGCTGACGAGCGCTTGTCGCGTCGTCTGGAGTCGGGCCTGCGTGACCAGTTCGGTAAGCGCACCTTGCACGAAGTGGTGTCGGGTGAGCGTGATGCACTGATGGCTGACATCACCGCATCGCTGAACAAAATGGCTGAGAAAGAGTTGGGTATCGAAGTGGTCGACGTTCGCGTCAAGGCCATTGACCTGCCTAAAGAAGTAAACCGCAGCGTTTTCGAGCGTATGAGCACCGAGCGTGAGCGTGAGGCACGTGAGCATCGGGCCAAGGGTAACGAACTGGCAGAAGGCATTCGTGCTGACGCCGACCGTCAACGTCGTGTTCTGGTGGCCGAGGCTTATCGCCAGTCCGAAGAAGCACGCGGTGATGGTGATGCTCAGGCAGCGGCGATTTACGCCAAGGCTTACGGTCAGGACCAAGAGTTCTACAAGTTCTATCGCAGCCTGCGCGCTTACCGCGAAAGCTTTGCGAACAAGAGCGACGTACTGGTCCTGGACCCAAGCAGCGACTTCTTCCGCTACCTGGAAAAGTCCAAGCCGCAGTAACGCTGTAAATCTGTAGGAGCGAGCTTGCGCGCGATCTTTCGATCTCTTGAAGCTCGTTCCTACAGCAAAAAGCATCATCTGCATTCGCTCCGCCGGGCGGGCAAATTGCCTCGCGGGGTGATCCTTTTAGAAAACGTGTGTATGATGCGGCAGCCGGGAAATTCCCGGCTTTTTTGCGTCTGCATGTTTGATTGACCGAATGGCTGTTATAGCGTCGGCAGATTTTTCGAGGAATGTGCTGAGCCTGTCATTCAGGCTTTTTTGCTGTGCGCGCTGAAGACACAGCCACGTTCTGCTTTACTCAAGGCTCGCCTGCTGGCTGGCCGCCCGGATCATAGGGGAATGGCGTAATGGCAACGGTAGACCGCTGGCTTCTGCCAGATGGCATCGAAGAAGTACTTCCACCTGAGGCAGCCCGCATTGAAGTCGCGCGGCGTCAGGTGTTGGATCTGTTCCAGAGCTGGGGCTATGAGTTCGTCGTCACCCCGCATATCGAATACCTGGAGTCCTTGCTGACAGGGGCTGGCCAGGATCTCGACTTGCGGACCTTCAAGGTTATTGACCCGAAAACGGGTCGCCAGATGGGTTTTCGTGCCGACATCACGCCGCAAGTGGCGCGCATCGATGCGCACACCTTGCGTCGCGAAGGCCCGAGCCGTCTGTGCTACGCCGGTAGCGTGCTGCATGCTCAGCCGCGCGCGTTGTCATCCTCGCGCAGCCCGATCCAGTTGGGTGCCGAGTTGTATGGTGATGCAAGCCCAAGCAGCGACGTAGAAGTCATCAGCCTGATGCTGGCGATGTTGCAACTGGCCGACGTGCCGGATGTGCACATGGACCTGGGGCATGTAGGTATTTACCGTGGGCTGGCCCGTGCGGCCAACCTGTCGGTTGAAGTGGAACAACAACTGTTCGACGCCCTGCAACGCAAGGCGATCGACGAAGTAACGGCCTTGACCGAAGGCTTGCCGGCTGATTTAGCAGGCATGCTCCAGGCGTTGGTTGAATTGTGTGGCGGCCGCGAAGTGCTGGTTGCTGCGCGTGAGCGTCTGGCCAAGGCTCCGGCCCCGGTTCTGGCTGCTCTGGACGACTTGCTGGCCATTGCCGAGCGGTTGTCTGTGCGTTTCCCGCAGTTGCCGCTGTATTTTGACCTGGGTGAGTTGCGTGGGTATCACTACCACACAGGTGTGGTGTTTGCGGTCTTTGTACCGGGCGTTGGAGACTCCATCGCTCAGGGCGGTCGTTATGACGACATCGGTGCTGTGTTCGGGCGTGCCCGTCCGGCGACCGGCTTTTCGACCGATTTGAAAACCCTGGTGACCCTGGGGCGTGCTGAAGTCGAGTTACCGTCTGGCGGTATCTGGATGCCTGACAGCACAGATGCGGCACTCTGGCAGCAGGTTTGCCAGCTTCGCAGTGAAGGTCGGCGTGTGGTTCAGGCGTTGCCTGGGCAGTCACAAGCTGCCGCCCGTGAGGCGGACTGCGACCGCCAATTGATTCAGCAGAACGGCTTGTGGCAAGTAGTGCCGCTGGTTTCTTGAGTTTTCCTGCCGGCGGTTGTTGCCGGCACCAAGTTTGCGCGAATGAGGACAAGTGTTATGGGTAAGAATGTCGTAGTCCTGGGCACCCAATGGGGTGATGAGGGCAAAGGCAAGATCGTTGATCTGCTGACCGAACATGCTGCCGCTGTAGTGCGCTACCAAGGTGGCCACAACGCTGGCCACACCTTGGTAATCGACGGTGAAAAAACTGTTCTGCACCTGATCCCGTCGGGCGTACTGCGCGAAGGCGTGCAGTGCCTGATCGGTAACGGTGTGGTGGTTGCTCCCGACGCCCTGTTGCGTGAAATCATCAAGCTGGAAGAGAAAGGCGTACCGGTGCGCGAGCGCCTGCGTATCAGCCCGTCCTGCCCGCTGATCCTGTCGTTCCACGTGGCGCTGGACCAGGCCCGTGAAAAGGCCCGTGGCGAGCTGAAGATCGGTACTACCGGTCGTGGCATCGGCCCGGCATACGAAGACAAGGTTGCTCGTCGTGGCCTGCGTGTTGGCGATTTGCTGAACATGCCGCGTTTTGAAGCCAAGCTGCGTGAACTGGTGGATTACCACAACTTCATGCTGGTCGGTTACTACAAAGAAACCGCCATCGACTTCGACAAGACTCTGGCCGAGTGCAAAGAATACGCTGAGCTGTTGAAGCCGCTGATGCTGGACGTGACTGCCGAGCTGCACGACCTGCGTCGCGCTGGCAAAGACATCATGTTCGAAGGCGCTCAAGGTTCGTTGCTGGACATCGACCACGGTACCTACCCGTACGTCACCAGCTCCAACACCACTGCGGGTGGCGTTGCGACCGGTTCGGGCGTTGGCCCGATGTTCCTGGACTACATCCTGGGCATCACCAAGGCTTACACCACTCGCGTAGGTTCGGGGCCGTTCCCGACTGAGCTGTTCGACGACGTTGGCGCGCACTTGGCCAAACAAGGTCACGAGTTCGGTGCTACCACCGGCCGTGCTCGTCGTTGCGGCTGGTTCGACGCCGTTATCCTGCGTCGCGCTATCGATGTGAACAGCATCTCGGGCATCTGCCTGACCAAGCTGGACGTACTCGACGGTCTGGAAACCATCAACATCTGCGTCGGCTACAAAGATGCAAATGGTGTTGAAGTGGCGCCGACCGACGCTGACAGCTATGTAGGCCTGGAGCCTGTGTACGAAACCGTACCGGGCTGGACCGAATCGACCGTGGGCGCCAAAACCCTGGAAGAGCTGCCACAAAACGCTCGCGCTTACATCGAGCGCGTAGAAGCACTGATCGGCGCGCCGATCGACATCGTCTCGACAGGTCCGGACCGCAACGAAACCATCGTTCTGCGTCACCCGTTCGCGTAACACGTCGCGATACAAAACAAAGGGCCCTTCTGGGCCCTTTGTTGTTTTTGGGGCATTGCTCTTCGCCAGCTGCTGCGAACGTGATCCCGCCCGCGGCACGACCCTTGCTTTGAAAATGCCATTAGTGTGCCATCAACATTATGGCGCCGTTGTAGAGGGGTTTTCTGTGTCTGCCGTTCTCTCATTGTTACAAAGCCGTTTGCTGCGGCCTGTATTCGTTACCCTCGGTATCGCCCTTTTGGTGCAAGTGCTGGTGGCTGTGGCACTCACACGGAGCACGATCTCGGCGTTGGAGTCTGATTTAGACGCGGGCCTGGCCTCTGACAGTCAAAAGCTCTCGGCTGAATTGGCGCAGGCAGACCGTGAGGTCAAGAGCAGTCTTGAAGGGTTGTCTTCCAGCACTCGCCAGCGTCTGACCGCAGGCTTGGCGCCGCGTCTGAAAGAAGAGCAAATGCAACTGTTGGAAACCCTGGAGAAGAGCCTCAAGGACTCTGCGAATGACATGGCGCAATTGCTGGCGTCTGTTGCGCCCCGTGCAATGTGGGACAACGATGTGCCTGCGCTGTCTGAATTCGCGCGCCGTGCTCAGCGAAATCCCAATGTGTTGTTCGTGGTCTACGACGATGCGACGGGGCAACACCTGACGCGTTATCTCAATCGAGACAACCCCATCAACCAGGCGCTGCTGGAAAAGGGCAAGGGCGAGCGTGCACTGGACAAAGTGCTGGATGCGGCGCGCAGCGATCCGGCGGTGTATTACGTCGAGGCGCCTATCAGCCCGAATGGGGTGGAGATCGGCAAAGTCTTGATGGGGGTTTCCACGGCGTCGGTTGAGCAGGCGCTGGCGGCGTTGGATAAGCGCTTTGCAGCGTTGATAGCCAGCAGTGAGCAATTGGTCGACGCAAGCCTGCAAGGTGCGGCGAGCGACAGCTCAAAGGCGTTGGGAGCTCGTTTGCAGTCGGCTCAGACTGCGGCGGCGCAGATGCAGGCCAATACGGCACTGACGGTGCAGAACGCCGCAGACACCTTGCGCTGGCGCATCGGTTCGAGCCTTGCGCTGGTGGGCTTGGGTGTATTGCTGCTGCTGGCAGTGGTGCTGGGCAGGCGTGTGGTTAACAAATTACTGCTGTTGATTACGGCGCTGAATGATCTGGCGGCGGGCGATGGCGATTTGACCAAGCGGGTGGGTTTGAACAGCAAGGACGAAATTGGCGATATGGCGGCGGCCGTCAATCGTTTTGTCGACAAATTGCAGCCCATCGTGCGCGAGGCGGGGGATGTGGCGCAGCGCACCGGGGTCGAGATTGGCGCCATGAGCTTGCGCAATGCCGGGGCGGATGCGGCCGCGCAGTTGCAGCGTGATGAAGTGGCGCAGAGCCTCAAGGCGCTGTCGACCATGGCGGATGACGCGCAGTCTGAGAGCCAGGCCATGCAGGCGGCGCTTAAACAGGTGGTGGATATTCGTCAGGCGACCGATGAAAACACCCGCACTTCTGCTCAGGTGGGGGGATTGATCGAAGCGCTGGCCGGACAGGTGGGCGCGGGTGCCAAGGTCATCGAGCGGCTGGCGCAGCAAAGCGAGCAGATCGAGGTGGTGCTGACGGTGATCCATGGCATCGCCGAGCAAACTAACTTGTTGGCGTTGAACGCGGCCATTGAGGCTGCGCGGGCCGGTGAGACGGGGCGTGGCTTTGCCGTGGTGGCGGATGAAGTGCGCGCGCTGGCGAGCAAGACGCAAAGCTCCACCGGCGATATTCAGGCGCATATCGTGGCCTTGCAGCAGGGCGCCAAAGAAGCAGTGGCAGCGATTGCTCAGGCTGGGCGCCAGGCCGATGAGGGCTTGGCGGTGTTGCGCGGTAGCGTGCAACTGCAAAAGAGTGTGCAGGTGTCGGTTGAGCAGGTGCACACGGCCATAGGTGAGGCCACTAAAGCCGCTGCGCATCAGGCTCAGGGGGCGCATGCAGTGCGCGGGCGGGTAGAAGTGATTCATGCACAGGCTGAGCGCGCAGCAGAGGCTGTGACGCAGACTACGGCCAGCGGCAAGGTGTTGGATGGTTTGGCGGCGCAACTGAAAGCGAGTTTGGGGCAGTTCAGGGCTTAACTCTGTAGCCGCTGCCCAGGCATGAGGCGGCGATGGGTTGCGAAGCGGCCCCAGGCGGTGGTCCTGGGGCCCGCATTGCAGCTTTCGTGCCTCGTCAGCGACGACAAGAACTGCGGTCGCTAAGGTGAAGGCTTGCTTTTTCAGCGGCTCAAATACATCCGCGTCGTCAGCAAGTACACCGGCAGCCCCGAGACCAATATCAACAGCGCCGCATAAGGTGCCGCCGCCGCGAACTCGATGTTCGAGGTGTGCGCCCAGACCTGTGTGGCCAGGGTGTTAAGCCCGGTAGGGCTCAGCAGCAAGGTCGCGGTCAGCTCCTTCATGGCGTCCAGAAACACCAGTGCGAAGGCGGCCCCCAGCGCCGGGAAGATGATCGGCAGCGTCACCCGGCAAAAAGCCGAGAACGGTGATGCTCCCAAGGTTCGAGCGGCTTCTTCCAACTGCGGGGCGGCCTTGTTCAGCGCCGTGCGGATCGGTGCCTGTGCCAGCGGCAAAAACAGCAGCGCATAGGCGATCAGCAGTAATGCCGAGGTCTGGTACAGCGCGGGCACGTAATGCAGCGAGAAGTACACCAGCGCCAACGCAATCACCAGCCCAGGCAGCGCATGCAGCAGGTAGGGCAGGCGCTCGGCCCAGATTGCCAGTTGGCCTTTGTAACGCACCACCAGCAAGCCAACCGGCACCGCCAGCACCAGGCACAATGCTGCACCGCCCAGCGCCAATGAAAGCGACGAGAACAGTGCCTCGCCAATCGCCGCCATCGGGAATGCCGCCGAGCTGCCTTTGACCAGCCAGTACACCAGCATGCCCAGCGGAATGCCGCTGCCAATCACAGCCAGTAGCAAGCAATACACTTGCCCCAGCAATGACCACTTGCCCAGTCGCACTTGTTCGGCGCGTCTGGCAGCACCTTGGCCGATGCGAATATGTCGGCCTTTGCCGCGCACTTTCAGTTCCAGCCATAACAGGCTCAGGCACATCACCAGCAGCACTGCAGACAGCATTGCGGCATTGGCGTTGCTGAACTCCAGCTCAAATTGCTGGTAGATCGCGGTGGTGAAGGTTTGCAGGCCGATGATCGACAGCGCGCCGAATTCCACCAGCATGTGCAGGGCAATCAGTAATGAGCCGGCCAGCAACGATGGCCAGAGCAGCGGCAGGGTTATTTTGAAAAACACTCCCCAGCGATTCTGACCCAAGGTGCGGGCTGACTCTTCAAGGGCTGGATCAAGGTTGCGCAAGGTGGCTGCGACCGGCAAAAAAATCAGCGGGTATTTTGACAGGCTCATCACCAGAATCGCCCCGCCCAAACCTTCAAAGCTGGCGCTGAGCGAGACCCAGGTAAAGCTGCTGACGAACGCCGGTACGGCAAATGGCAGGCACAGAATTACGCCCCACAGGCGTCTGCCCGGCAAGTTGCTGCGCTCCAGTAACCAGGCCAGTGACAGCCCGACCAGCGCGCAGGTCACGGTAACGCCGATCATCAGCAGCAACGTGTTGCGCATCAGGCCAAACACATAAGGCCGCCAGAGCAGGCTCAGTGCTTGTGTCCAACCGGCTTGCCAGGCCTTGGTGCCGACATACAGCAGTGGCAGCAGGCTAAGCCCGACCAATAACAGGACGGGCAGCAGCAGCCAGATCGACGGGCTTTTGCGTTTCAGGGTGTAGCGCGCGGGTTGGGCGGCAGAGAGCATTAGAGCAGGCCAGTGTCGCGTTCGAGGTCCAGCGCTTCTTCGGCGTTGCCCAGGTCGGCTGGTGTGATCTTGGGGGCTTGCAGCTCATCAAACGGCTTGAGGCCGCGCTCCGAGACCATGCCTTTGCGCATCGGGTATTCGGCGGTGGTGTTGGTGATCACCCGCTGACCTTCTTCGCTGGCCATGTAGGCGAGCAATTGCTGGGCTTCTTTGGGGTGTTTGCTGGCCTTCAGTACGCCGGCGCTGGACACGGTGATCAAGCCGCCTGCATCGCCATCGGTGAAGTAGTGCAGTTTGGAATCCAGTTCGCCTTTTTCTTTTTTCAGGGCAAACCAGTAATAGTTGTTCACCAGAACAGTGGCGACTTCGCCGTTTTCCACCGCCTTGAGCGCCACCATGTTGTTGGTGTAGGTCTTGCCGAAGGCACGCAGGCCGGTCAGCCATTCTTCTGCGGCCTCACGCCCGTGCAGTTTGATGATGGCTACGGCTTGTTCCTGAAAGGCGCCGCTGGTCGGTACGAAACCGACTTTGCCTTGCCATTCAGGGCCTGCAAAATCCAGCACCGACTTAGGCAGGTCTTCTTCCTTGATCAGTTTGGGATTGAACGCCACTACGCGGGTGCGCGCGGTTACGCCGATCCACGTGCCATTGGCGGCCACGTATTCCTTGGGCAGTGCTTGCAGGGTGCTGTCGTCAGCCTTGGCCAGAAAGCCTTGTTCGCCGAGGTTGTTCAGCGGCGGTGATTCTTCGGCGTAGAACACGTCGGCAGGTGAGCGGTCGCCTTCCTCCATGATTTGGCTGGCCAGTTGGTTGCTGCTGCCTTTGCGTACGTTGACGTGAATGCCAGTCTTGGCTTCAAAGGCGGCGGCGAGGTTATCGCCGACTTCCTTGTGCTGGCCGTTATACAACGTCAGGGTGACAGGGTCGGTGGCGTAGGCGGGGGCTGCCAGTGCAAGACCGAGAATGGAAAGAGTCAGACCGCGCAGTAGGGATGTCGCAAACCGGGTATTTCGGAGCATCATTCGCTGGGTTCCTCGCTTGGGTACTACAAAACTTGACACAATAATAAACGATATTGTTTCTCAAGTGCGCTTGACGGCGAGAGCGATGGTCGTAAAAGGGGGTGTTAAAGGAAGGGGTGAGAGATTTGCTTGACCCGAAAATGCAAAAACCCGCTTTCGCGGGTTTTTGTGGGGTTATACAGAGTGAATCTGTAAACCTGAATTGGTGCCCAGAAGAAGACTCGAACTTCCACGGCCTTGCGGCCACCAGCACCTGAAGCTGGCGTGTCTACCAATTTCACCATCTGGGCAGTATCAGCAACGTTGCCGCTGTTGATGTGGCGCACTATACGGAGAGCTGTTTGATCTGTAAACCCCTGTTTTGGTTTTAATAAATCAAATTTTTATAAGATCCCGAAATGCAAAAAACCCGCTTTCGCGGGTTTTGTGTGAGTGTGAAGATTGTACTAATCTCCATCTCTAAATTGGTGCCCAGAAGAAGACTCGAACTTCCACGACCTTGCGATCACCAGCACCTGAAGCTGGCGTGTCTACCAATTTCACCATCTGGGCAGCATCTTCAACGTTGCCGTTGTCGATGGCGCGCACTATACGGATGCCCCTTTGACCTGTAAAGCGTTGTGATTAAAAATATTGCAAATATTTCGCGAATGGTTGGTTAGCGCCTACAAAGCGTGTCAGAACGGGCTAATACAGCACTGTATGAACCCGAAATTTCCCGTTTCAATACGCGTATGCCAAACTAACCCGCATATAGACAAGGTGAAAACTATCTAATGGCCGATTGGCAGACCCTCGATCCCGAGGCCGCACGTGAAGCGGAAAAATACGAAAACCCTATCCCTAGCCGCGAGCTGATCCTTCAGCACCTGGCCGAACGCGGCTCGCCTGCTGCTCGTGAGCAGTTGGTAGAAGAGTTTGGTCTGACGACTGAAGACCAAATTGAGGCTCTGCGTCGTCGCCTGCGTGCGATGGAGCGCGATGCTCAACTGATTTATACCCGCCGTGGCACGTATGCGCCGGTGGACAAACTTGACCTGATTCTCGGCCGCATCAGTGGTCACCGCGATGGCTTCGGTTTCCTGATCCCGGATGATGGCAGTGACGACCTGTTCATGAGCCCGTCGCAAATGCGCCTGGTATTCGATGGCGACCGTGCGCTGGCCCGTGTTTCGGGTCTCGACCGTCGTGGTCGTCGTGAAGGCGTGATTGTTGAAGTGGTCTCGCGTGCTCACGAAACCATCGTGGGTCGCTACTTCGAAGAAGGCGGCATTGGCTTTGTAGTGGCCGATAACCCGAAAATCCAGCAGGAAGTGTTGGTGACGCCGGGCCGCAATGCGGGTGCAAAGATTGGCCAGTTCGTCGAAGTGAAGATCACTCACTGGCCGACGCCGCGCTTTCAGCCGCAGGGTGATGTGCTTGAAGTGGTGGGCAACTATATGGCGCCTGGCATGGAAATCGACATCGCGCTGCGCACCTATGACATTCCTCACGTCTGGCCAGAGGCTGTGCTTAAAGAAGCAGGCCGCCTGAAACCGGAAGTAGAAGAGAAAGACAAAGAGAAGCGCATCGATCTGCGTCATCTGCCGTTCGTTACCATCGACGGCGAAGATGCTCGCGACTTCGATGACGCAGTGTTCTGCGAAGCCAAGCCTGGCAAGCTGCGTCTGTTCTCGGGCGGCTGGAAGTTGTACGTGGCGATTGCCGACGTTTCCAGCTACGTGAAAATCGGTTCGGCGCTGGACGCAGAAGCTCAGGTGCGCGGTAACTCGGTGTACTTCCCCGAGCGTGTAATCCCGATGCTGCCAGAGCAGCTGTCCAACGGTTTGTGCTCCCTGAACCCGAAAGTCGACCGTTTGGCCATGGTGTGCGAGATGACCATCTCCAAAACGGGCGAAATGACTGACTACAAGTTCTATGAGGCGGTGATTCACTCTCAAGCGCGTCTGACCTACAACAAGGTCAGCACCATCCTTGAGCAGCCGAAAACCAGCGAAGCCAAGCAACTGCGCAGCGAATACGCCGATGTGGTGCCGCACCTCAAGCAGCTGTACTCGCTGTACAAGGTGCTGCTGGCTGCGCGTCATACCCGTGGCGCGATTGATTTTGAAACCCAGGAAACCCGAATCATCTTCGGTTCCGAGCGCAAAATCGCTGAAATTCGCCCAACCACCCGCAACGACGCGCACAAGTTGATCGAAGAATGCATGCTGGCGGCCAACGTGGCCACCGCTGAATTCCTCAAGAAGCACGAAATTCCTGCGTTGTACCGCGTGCACGATGGTCCGCCGCCTGAGCGTCTGGAAAAACTCCGCGCGTTCCTTGGTGAGTTGGGTCTGACCCTGCACAAAGGCAAGGATGGTCCGTCGCCGAAGGACTATCAGGCACTGCTTGAAACCATCAAGGATCGTCCGGATTTCCACCTGATCCAGACCGTGATGCTGCGCTCGTTGAGTCAGGCGGTGTACAGCGCTGATAACCAGGGCCACTTTGGCCTGAACTACGAAGCCTATACCCACTTCACTTCGCCGATTCGTCGCTACCCGGACTTGCTCACTCACCGGGCGATTCGCAGTGTCATCCATTCCAAGCAGGATACCCCGCACGTTCTGCGTGCTGGCGCGATGACCATTCCTAAGGCGCGTATTTACCCGTACGACGAAGCGATCCTCGAGCAACTCGGCGAGCAGTGCTCGATGAGCGAGCGCCGTGCCGACGAAGCCACGCGAGACGTGACCAACTGGCTCAAGTGCGAGTTCATGAAGGATCGCGTTGGTGAGACATTCCCAGGTGTTGTCACCGCCGTGACCGGCTTTGGCCTGTTTGTTGAGCTGACCGACATCTATGTCGAGGGTCTGGTCCACGTGACCGCCTTGCCGGGCGATTACTACCACTTCGATCCTGTGCATCACCGCTTGGCGGGCGAACGCACCGGTCGTAGCTTCCGCTTGGGCGACACCGTTGAAGTGCGTGTTATGCGCGTCGATCTCGACGAACGCAAAATCGACTTCGAGATGGCTGAGAAAACCCTTAGCGCGCCCATTGGTCGCAAGAATCGTACGGCTGACGCACCTGCCGGCAAGAGCGCTGGCAAAAATGTCGGCAAGTCCGGTACCAAGGCTACCGAGCCGCCAGTCGAGGCTGCTAAACCAGCGCGTCGCAGTGCGCCGGCCAAGACGGCAAAAAAAACCACTGACGACGCTTATCGTTCAAGCGATGCGGCGGCTAAAAATGCCGAGTTGCGCAAAAGTCGTGAATTGAAAAAGGCGCTGCTGGCCGATGCTAAAAGCGGCGGTCGGACACCGGAGCCGGGAAAGTCGGGGAGGGCAGCACCCGCTAAAGACGCGGGCAAGCCTTCCAAGCCAAGCAAACACCGTAAAGGCCCGCCAAAATCGGGCACCGCTCCAGCCGCCAAAAGCGGCGGGGCGCGCAAACCTAAGGCCAAACCATGAGTCAGTTGGAAAAAATCTACGGCATTCACGCTGTAGAAGCGTTGCTTCGTCACCACCCGAAACGCGTCAAGCAAGTGTGGTTGGCGGAAAGCCGCAACGATCCTCGCGTCCAGACCCTGGTCGCGCTGGCTGCTGAAAACCGGGTCGATGTTGGCCAGGCTGAACGTCGCGAAATGGACGTTTGGGTTGAAGGCGTGCACCAGGGTGTCGTGGCTGAAGTCAGCCCAAGCCAGGTGTGGGGCGAGGCCATGCTCAACGAATTGCTGGATCGCACTGAAGGTGCTCCGCTGATTCTGGTGCTGGACGGCGTGACCGACCCGCACAACCTGGGTGCTTGCCTGCGTACCGCCGATGCGGCCGGTGCTTTGGCCGTTATCGTGCCTAAAGACAAGTCTGCAACGCTGACTCCGACGGTACGAAAAGTAGCCTGCGGCGCAGCGGAAGTGATTCCGTTGGTGGCCGTGACCAACCTTGCCGCGACCCTGAAAAAACTTCAGCAGCGCGGCCTGTGGATCGTTGGCACGGCGGGTGAGGCCGAGCAGGAACTGTACGAACAAGACCTGACGGGGCCGACCATCCTGATCATGGGGGCCGAAGGCAAGGGCATGCGTCGTCTGACGCGTGAGCACTGCGACTACTTGGTGCGTCTGCCGATGGCAGGTAGCGTCAGCAGCCTGAACGTGTCGGTAGCGACTGGCGTATGCCTGTTCGAAGCCCTGCGTCAGCGCAGCGTCAAAGCCAAGGCTCCAGCCAAGAAGAAATAGCAAGCCGTTAATTTGAAGGCTGTGCGGTCCCGCTCGCAGTCTGCGGCATTGGCGACAGGGTAAGGTGAGAACTGATTGTTCAAATAATCACCAATCACCTTGCGCCTCTCCTGTGCCTTCTCTACAATTGCGCCCCTTGCCGTCATGGCGGGCGCATATGTGCCTCTCTAGGCAAGACACACAAGTGTCATTCACTCCTTGTCTGACCGCTTTTTAGTTAGCGGCAGGCTACAACCCGTAAGGAGCATTCATGCGTCATTACGAAATCATCTTTTTGGTCCACCCGGATCAAAGCGAACAAGTCGGCGGCATGGTAGAGCGTTACACCAAGCTGATCGAAGAAGACGGCGGCAAAATCCAC
>NZ_JBIWEO010000001.1:425499-498390 GCF_044762555.1 Pseudomonas sp. NPDC096917
ATCCACCGTCTGGAAGATTGGGGCCGTCGTCAACTGGCCTACGCAATCAACAATGTTCACAAGGCTCAATACGTGATGCTGAACGGTGAGTGCACTGGCAAAGCCCTGGCTGAGCTGGAAGACAACTTCCGTTACAACGATGCTGTGATCCGTAACCTGGTCATCCGTCGCGACGAAGCCGTAACTGGCCAGTCCGAGATGCTCAAGGCTGAAGAGAACCGCAGTGAGCGCCGTGAGCGTCGTGACCGTCCTGAGCATTCTGACAGCGCCGATGGCGATGACAGCGATAACAGCGACGCCAGCGATAACGCTGACGAGTAATCCACGGACCTTTTGAGGAGCCAATTACATGGCACGTTTCTTCCGTCGTCGTAAATTCTGCCGCTTCACTGCAGAAGAAGTGAAAGAGATCGATTACAAAGATCTCAACACTCTGAAAGCTTACGTATCCGAGACCGGCAAAATTGTTCCAAGCCGCATCACCGGTACTAAAGCTCGTTATCAGCGTCAGCTGGCCACCGCTATCAAGCGCGCCCGCTTCCTGGCCCTGCTGGCCTACACCGACAGCCACGGCCGCTGAGACCGGGCAGTCGACAGGTAGTAAAGGATTGAATGCATGCGTGCCCTAGCTGAGTTCATCATGCGAGGCCGTGTGCAGGCCGCGTTAATCGTGGCCGGATGTGCGGCATTGCCGTTTTTGTTCTGGTTGAGTGCTGCTGCAGGGTGCCTTGTGCTCCTGCGGCGCGGTCCGAGAGATGCCTTGAGCATCCTCTCATGGGCTTTACTGCCGGCCTTGGTCTGGTGGTTTATGGGCGAACCGCGCACCTTGATGGTGCTGCTGGGAACCCTGGGATTGGCGATGATGTTACGCGCCGGTCAGCCTTGGTATCGCGTGCTGCTGGTCAGCGTAGCGTTGGGTGTGGTGTATGGCGTGATCCTGGGTACGGTTTTCCGCGAACCCATTGGTGCGATGGCGCAGGAGTTGGAAAAACTTCTGCCGCAGGTCCTCAATGGTCTCTACGACAAGTTATCTGACGTAGAGCGAGCGCGCCTTGGAGCACTGATTGCACCCGTCCTCACCGGTTTGATTGCAGCTTTGATGCAGGTCGTCAGCGTGCTAAGCCTGATACTTGGGCGTTATTGGCAAGCGCTGTTGTACAACCCGGGTGGTTTTGCCAGCGAATTTCGCAGCATCCGCCTACCGCTAGGTCCAGCGTTACTGTTGCTGGCGTGCATGCTTGTAGGACCGAACTTTGGTCCACAAATGGCCATGCTTACGCCGTTGTGCAGCGTAGCGTTGTTCTTCGCCGGGCTGGCCCTGATACACGGGCTGGTGGCACAAAAGCGACTGGCCAAGTTTTGGCTGGTGGGGTTGTACGTCACGCTGTTGCTGTTTATGCAGCTGATCTATCCGTTGCTCGTGGTCTTGGCCATTGTCGACAGCCTGATTGATTTTCGCGGACGTCTGGCGCCGAAAGACGCTGATAAGGGCTCTGCGGACGGTGAAGGTTAAAAGTTAAGAGGATTTTCACATGCAACTGATCCTTCTGGAAAAAGTCGCAAACCTGGGCAACCTGGGCGACAAAGTAAATGTTAAGGCCGGTTACGGTCGTAACTACCTGCTGCCGTACGGCAAAGCTACCGCTGCAACCGCTGCCAACCTGGCTGCGTTTGAAGAGCGTCGCGCTGAGCTGGAACAAGCAGCAGCTGACAAGAAAGCTTCGGCTGAAACACGCGCTGCCCAACTGGCTGAGCTGGAAGTGACTATCACTGCCACCGCTGGTGACGAAGGCAAGCTGTTCGGTTCGATCGGCACCCACGACATCGCTGATGCACTGACCGCCTCTGGCGTTGAAGTTGCAAAAAGCGAAGTTCGTCTGCCGAACGGCACTATCCGCAACGTTGGCGAATTCGACGTGGCTGTGCACCTGCACGCCGAAGTTGAAGCAACCGTACGCGTTGTTGTGGTAGCTGCTTAAGCAGTCTTAACTGACTGGCACCTTGTGTGCTGGACGGTTAACATCGGGCACGATCCTGTTTACAGGTCGTGCCCTTTGTCTTTGTGCAGTACCCGATTTTCAAATTCCTGCTTTTCCTGAACAACCAAGTGGCCATGAACGATATCTCCGCTCCTGAGCAATACGACCTGCAAACCGCTGCCCTGAAGGTGCCGCCGCACTCCATCGAGGCCGAACAGGCCGTGCTCGGTGGTTTGATGCTGGACAACAACGCCTGGGAACGCGTGCTGGATCAGGTATCGGACGGTGATTTCTATCGACATGACCACCGCCTGATTTTCCGTGCCATCGCCAAGTTGGCAGACCAGAACTCCCCGATTGACGTCGTGACCCTTGCCGAGCAATTGGACAAGGAAGGTCAGACTTCGCAAGTCGGTGGTCTGGGCTACCTCGGCGAACTGGCCAAAAACACGCCGTCGGTCGCCAACATCAAGGCGTATGCGCAGATCGTGCGTCAGCGTGCGACCTTGCGCCAGCTCATCGGCATCAGCACCGAGATCGCCGACAGCGCGTTCAACCCCGAAGGGCGCAGTGCTGAAGAGATTCTCGACGAAGCTGAGCGGCAGATCTTTGCGATTGCCGAGGCCCGGCCAAAAACCGGCGGCCCGGTCAGCGTCAACGACCTGTTGACCAAAGCTATCGACCGCATCGACACCCTGTTCAACACCGACAACGCCATCACTGGCCTGTCCACCGGCTACACCGACCTGGATGGCATGACCAGCGGCTTGCAGCCTGCGGACTTGATCATCGTCGCCGGTCGTCCATCGATGGGTAAAACCACCTTTGCGATGAACCTGGTGGAAAACGCGGTGTTGCGCAGTGAAAAAGCGGTACTGGTTTACTCGCTGGAGATGCCAGGTGAATCGCTGATCATGCGTATGTTGTCGTCGCTGGGGCGCATCGACCAGACCAAGGTCCGTGCCGGTCGCCTCGAGGATGACGATTGGCCACGTCTGACCTCGGCGGTCAACCTGCTCAACGACCGCAAGCTGTTCATCGATGACACCGCGGGCATCAGCCCTTCGGAAATGCGCGCCCGTACCCGCCGTCTGGTGCGTGAGCACGGCGACATCGGCCTGATCATGATCGACTACCTGCAATTGATGCAGATCCCGGGCTCGGGCGGTGATAACCGCACCAACGAAATTTCCGAGATCTCGCGTTCCTTGAAAGCCCTGGCCAAGGAATTCAATTGCCCGGTAGTGGCGCTCTCGCAGCTCAACCGCTCCCTTGAGCAACGCCCGAACAAACGCCCGATCAACTCCGACTTGCGTGAATCCGGAGCCATCGAGCAGGACGCCGACGTCATCATGTTCGTTTACCGGGACGAGGTGTATCACCCCGAGACCGAGCACAAAGGCATTGCCGAAATCATCATCGGCAAGCAGCGTAACGGCCCCATCGGGACCGCACGTCTGGCGTTTATCGGCAAATACACGCGCTTCGAAAACCTGGCGCCGGGTAGTTACAACTTCGACGATGACTAAGGCTTCGGCACGCTTGATGAACTGCTCGCGACAGGTGCTCCAAATAGCTTTCTAACGGATGATTCCGGGTAGCAATAATTCCAGCGCAATTCTGCACCGGCTTCGATCTGCTCGCTGGCAAACAAGATACTCAAGCTCATTCGTTTCCAGGGGGCATTGCCTTTCTGGACGTCCACGTCAAAAGGTGCACTCTCGACGTTATAACCCGACCTGGCTTGTCTGACAGGTCGTCCGTCTTCGTATTCAAAAATCGTATTGATACGTGAGGTGATGTTGTCACCCGACAACATCACCTCACGGGTCATCATCGAGGGGAGCCCTGGCGCGTCATCTTTGGGCAAGTTTTTTGCCATTACATCCATTAAATAAGGGTCTTTACGAAAGGTCGCAACCGGGGTTGGTAGCAACTCGCCGCCATAGACGCCCAGAATCTCACCTTTTTGAATGACCCTGCGGCTAATGACCGTGGATTCTCCAATCAAGCTCGACTCTTGAGGGAACTTTTGATGTTCTGCTGTGAAAGGGACCACTTCCATCTTTTCGTCGTACAGACGCGCTACTTCTTCATAACCTTCCCATTTGATATAGGGCAAGACTAGATCTTTATGGATTGTTGTTTCTGTGGTGTGAGACTTTGCCATCGCTTGAATGAACTTGATACGTAACGATTGACCGTCTACATCTCGCAGTGGGTAACGCCCATTGTTGCCGCGATCGTATTGGTGCCGATAATTCTGGCTGTGTTGATAGCCCGCTCTGGAGTGCATTTTCTCAAGTTCCTGCTGTGTATAAGGAGCAGGGTGCGAGGCATCTTCGCCCGTTTGGTAAGAGCTTTCAGAAGGTAGTGAGCGGGGGAACTCTTCGGCAGAGACCATTGAAGCGAAATCAGTTCCTGAGCTGTGCTCCGAGACACTTGCTTGAGCCTTTGCCGGCGAATATCGCGAATCAACGTCAGCTTCTACACTATTGCGCCTGGGGGGGGAATCAGGCATTCCGCCAAAAAGCGCCCCAATATTTGGATCAATACGCCATTCGCCTTGTGCGTTTTTGCTCACGTAGGGCTTGTATGCCCTGAACGGGCTGCGAGCATCCACCAGTTGCCATCCCACTGGGTTCCTCTTGACTTGATAATAGCGGGCGTTTTGCAGCACGTAGTAGCGGTTTTCTCCGCCACTCGACGGCACGCTTTCATAAATACCGTCGTTACGCAGTGTGTTCATCACCGGGCGTATGTGTTCTGCAAAAAGAGGATCGATGGGCTGCAAAGGTTTGGGTGGGATTTTAACCTCGTTAAGTTTTCCTCTGGCCGTTGGGGCAGAGTTCGCCAGTAACGCGATGCTGAGTTCGCGTGCAGCTTGCTTAACTGAAGCCGTGTTGGTGCGGGAGGCAATAACTTGGCGTTGTGTGCCGGAGAGCGTGTGTTCAACGGCGCTGAACAGGTCAGTCGGTTCACTTAGGCGTACACCTGCCGAAGAAAATACACCGTATAGTTCACCTTCGCGCGTAAGGGTATACAGCGTTCCAGCATTGCCAGGCCCGGCACGGCCAAGAAGATCTCCATGGAATGTCTGGTCCCGGATTTCTATGCAGTGAGAGGCGGGCCAGCCAGGAAGCTGTTCGAGCGTGAACAGCGTCATGCTCAAGCTTTGAGGTGTGCTGACCGAATCCAGGTAAAGACCTTCGCGAATCCGCAGTGTCTCGGATTGCCGAATATAGTGGTCGGCTTCCCAGCGTTGTTCTGACGTCAGGCTTTGTTCCAGTAACAATCGGCTCTTTTCATGTTCACCGAGCACGGCTGACATCTCTTCCAGCTGGCTTTTTGTGAGCAGTGGGATTATTTCGCTCAGTTGTTTCTCGACTGGTGTGACCGGTTTTTCGCTGTATTCACATAACCAGGTGAATATCCGTTGTTTGTGAAGCGCTGCCTCTTCACTTAACCGAGACGCCAGTCTTGAGACGTTGTTGAAGTATCGCCTGGCTTCGTACGGTATTGAGTCTGTTTGTGCCAATGTCTCAAACACACTCGCAGGCATTTTCTGTTCAAGTGCCTGCAACAGCTGACCTTTCCTGAATTGTTCTTCACTAATCAAGATATCCGTGCCCTGCGCCCCAAAGCTCATCACGGTGTTTTGCTTGTGGTCGACAATTTTCAGCACGGTATTTGCGGGCCAATCGGGCAGCGAGCCCAGCAGATGGAATTGGATGAGCGGTGAGTAAGCAGACACCGTTATGCCTTCGGCACGAGTCATAGTGAATTGATTGATTTCTTGTTCAAAGTTGAAATGTTTTAGCGTGTCTCGCAGTTGAGGTGGGGGGCGAATCAGGTCCTCATGCACTTGACGCAGTTGCTTGATGTTTACACTGCTGATTTTAAGAAGGGGGTCGAAGGCAGGTTGATCAATACTTAAGGCCTCGGGGCCCAACCGGGTTATGAGTGTTGCATCATCCCAGTTCTTGACAGCCTCATGCGCGTGCCGCCACGCCCCCACGCCATTGGTGAGTAGAGGGGGGGTGAATGCCGTGTCATGGACAGGATGTTCTACATGCCACTGCTGTGTTTGCGGATCCTGTTTAACCTCATGCAGCGTATCCTTGTGTAGTTTCAAATAGTGCCGTTGGTTGTATTCATAGAGTCCTTGCGCGTTTACAGGCAAACCTTCGGGCAACTCATGAAGGCTACGGTAAGGCGTCAAATCTGGACTCCACAACCGCCATGCCTGATTCTTGAGCTGCACTTTCACCAGTTTAGCTGTGAAGCCAGCGGTCTTTATGGCGCCTTCGGTGGCCAGCCCTAGAGCGACCGTATCCATGACATCCAGCAACTCTTTTAGCGCTTGATCGCTATCGCCTCGGCTCCAGGCAGCAAAGCCGTGGTAAACACTGCTAATCAGCTGTAGCCCTGTCACAGTCAACAGTACTTCGCCCACAACCGGAATGAACGATGCAGCGAAAAGTAATAGGGAAGTTCCGATTTCTTTATAGCGCAGCAGGCGTGCCTCGCGACCTCGCAAGTCTGCCTCTGCAGTAGGTACAACCAGCACACGAGCATCACTTTTGATGTGGTTAATACGGTGTTCAGCGATGTCATGGAAAATATTGCCCGTGATAGGCGTGCGGCTGATCGGTTGATCTACTTTGGCGGGCAAAAAGGGGGGGGTGGGCCCTCCAGGCCGTGAATCAATTCGTGCGGGGGTGACGGTGATCAGGTGGCCACGATAACGCAAGGGGACGAATCGGTTAAAAAAATTTAGGTAGTGAGCGTTGCGCAAGCGCACGGCCAGCTCGTCCTTGAGTACGTCCATTGAGGTATGTGTGCGAAATATCGCCACTGGATCGTGGGGGGTATAAAGGATCTGGTTTTTGTCGAGCTGACGGTCCCGGATTACCAGAATTCCGGGCAGCGTGACGTCGTCAATGGTCAGATGATTACAGATTAAATCCGCATGCTGTCCTTCGCGCTGCAGGTTAAATAATTGCTGGTACTGTGCATTACTGATTTCGCCTTTGAGGAGCGCCAAATGCAAGGCGCTCTCAAAGCTGCTTTGTTCATATGCTCTTAAAACCTCACGCGGATTGGGCGAAGCCTGTAAGGCGCCCGCGGCAAGAGGAGGATCGAAAAATTCATTCAGATGTCGCTGATAGTGGCTGCCTAAATCAATATGGCGGCAAAATTGAGCAAAAACAATCGGCGTGGTTTGGGCTCGCACACGCCCGGTAGCCGTCGGCAGAAACAGACCCGAACCCTCCTCAATGCCACCACTTTCTGCTTCCGAGGGCTCAAAATTTTGCAGGGCCGCTTCGAATAATGATTGTTCAGTTGTTCGGTCATGGGTGCTGTACAGCCCGAGCAGGTGCTGATTGCGCCATTCGCGAACAAAAAGTGTTTTCTCGGCGTCAAGCCCTCTTAAATATCTTCTAAGGGCTTCTCTGAAAAGCGGGCGGACGAAGGTCTCAGGATTTTGCACTCGCGCTAATAATTCATTGAGGTCATGCCGCGATTGATTGTTTCTGATCAGACTACTACGCAGTTCTGCGAGTACGATCGGGCTGGCACTTGTTGCCCAGCCGGGTAAGCATGTCTTTATAAAGTCGGCGTGGGGGGATACAGGATGCAGCCCGGATGTCGAGCGAGACGGGGTCATGGTTTTAGCCTGGGGTCATGAGTGTTGCACTGAGGTTACCCACGCTTTTTCTAATAAACGTTCAGCTATGTAGGCCCGTTAAATTGGCTAATCGTGTATGTGCCCCCCCCTGAGCCCGGGCTGTAATAAAGCCGACCATTGCCGTCGGAATTGGTTATTTTTTGTGCTATATTCCGCGCCCGCGAATTTCTTGTGAAATGACGCGCTCCTTTTTGCACTCAACACCGGTCATCGACATGCAAGCAGCCAAGCCTTTATTTGACTATCCGAAGTACTGGGCCGAATGTTTCGGACCAGCGCCATTCCTGCCGATGAGCAGGGAGGAGATGGATCAGCTTGGCTGGGATTCATGCGACATCATCATCGTGACCGGTGATGCTTACGTCGATCATCCTTCGTTCGGCATGGCCATCATTGGTCGTTTGCTGGAGTCCCAGGGGTTTCGCGTAGGCATCATTGCCCAGCCTGACTGGCAATCCAAAGACGACTTCATGAAGCTGGGCGAGCCGAACCTGTTCTTCGGCGTCGCTGCCGGCAACATGGACTCGATGATCAACCGCTACACGGCTGACAAAAAGATCCGTTCTGATGACGCCTACACCCCCGGTGGCATGGCTGGCAAACGTCCGGACCGCGCAAGCCTGGTTTATAGCCAGCGCTGTAAAGAAGCCTACAAGCATGTGCCGATCGTACTCGGCGGCATTGAAGCCTCCTTGCGTCGCATCGCGCACTACGATTACTGGCAAGACCGCGTACGCAACTCGATCCTGATCGACGCCTGCGCCGACATTCTGTTGTACGGCAACGCCGAGCGCGCGATTGTTGAAGTCGCCCAGCGCCTGTCGTACGGCCACAAGATCGAAGACATTACCGACGTTCGCGGCACCGCGTTCATCCGTCGTGATACACCAAAAGACTGGTACGAAGTCGATTCCACGCGTATCGACCGTCCGGGCAAGATCGACAAGATCATCAACCCGTACGTGAACACCCAAGACACTCAGGCGTGTGCCATCGAGCAAGAAAAAGGCCCGGTTGAAGACCCGAACGAAGCCAAGGTTGTGCAAATTCTGGCCAGCCCGCGTATGACTCGTGACAAGACGGTTATCCGTCTGCCATCGGTTGAGAAGGTGCGTAACGACTCGGTTCTGTATGCCCACGCCAACCGCGTGCTGCACCTTGAAACCAACCCGGGTAACGCCCGCGCCCTGGTGCAAAAGCACGGCGAAGTGGACGTGTGGTTCAACCCGCCACCGATCCCGATGACCACTGAAGAAATGGACTACGTGTTTGGCATGCCTTACGCGCGCGTTCCGCATCCTGCGTACGGCAAGGAAAAAATTCCGGCCTACGACATGATCCGCTTCTCGGTGAATATCATGCGTGGCTGCTTTGGTGGTTGCACCTTCTGCTCGATCACCGAGCACGAAGGCCGCATCATCCAGAACCGTTCCGAAGAGTCGATCATTCGCGAAATCGAAGAGATCCGCGACAAAGTGCCAGGTTTTACCGGCGTCATTTCCGACCTCGGCGGCCCGACCGCGAACATGTACCGCATCGCCTGCAAAACGCCGGAAATCGAATCCGCGTGCCGCAAGCCATCGTGCGTGTTCCCTGGCATTTGCCCGAACCTGAATACTGACCACTCGTCGCTGATTCAGCTGTACCGCAGCGCGCGTGCCTTGCCGGGTGTGAAAAAAATCCTGATCGCCTCCGGCCTGCGTTATGACCTCGCGGTCGAGTCGCCGGAGTATGTGAAAGAGCTGGTGACCCACCACGTGGGCGGTTACCTCAAGATCGCCCCGGAACACACCGAGGAAGGTCCGCTCAACCAGATGATGAAGCCGGGCATTGGCAGCTATGACAAGTTCAAGCGCATGTTCGAGAAGTACACCAAGGAAGCAGGCAAAGAGCAGTACCTGATCCCGTACTTCATTGCCGCTCACCCTGGCACCAAAGACGAAGACATGATGAACCTTGCGCTGTGGCTCAAGGGGAATGGCTTCCGTGCTGACCAGGTGCAGGCGTTCTACCCGTCGCCAATGGCCACCGCCACCGCAATGTACCACTCGGGCAAAAACCCGTTGCGCAAGGTCACGTACAAGAGCGACTCGGTGGTGATCGTCAAGAGCGAAGAGCAGCGTCGTCTGCACAAGGCGTTCTTGCGCTACCACGACCCCAAAGGCTGGCCGATGCTGCGTGAAGCGCTGACCCGCATGGGCCGTGCTGACCTGATCGGTTCGGGCAAAGACCAACTGATTCCGCTGCATCAGCCAGCGACTGACAGCTACCAGAGTGCGCGCCGTAAAAACTCGACACCTGCAGGCAGTCACAAGGTTGGGGGTGAGAAAACCACCAAAATCCTGACCCAGCACACTGGCCTGCCGCCGCGTGCCAGCGATGGCGGCAACCCGTGGGACAAGCGCGAGCAGGCCAAGGCCGCTGCGTTTGCCCGTAACAAGCAGGCTGCCAAAGAGCGTCAGGAAGCCGCCAAAGGCGGTAAAGGCAAAAAGCCGACCCGCAAACCGGTAGTGCCGCGCTAAAACAACCGATCACCTCAATCCTGTGGGAGCCAGCTTGCCGGCGATAGTCTCCGCGCGCTGTCTAAGGCAGGTCGCGGTGTCTGCATCGCTGGCAAGCCAGCTCACACGGAGATCGGTGAGGGCAAAACCAACGCCAGCCTTCGGGCTGGCGTTGTGCATTCTGGCCCACTGAGAGCCCTCCCACGCGCAGGCAGGTTATTTCGCATCAGCCAGTAGGGGGTAGAAGGTTAAAAGCGTCTGAGGGCGTTATAAGGGGGGTAGGACTGCTGCGAGGATCAACAGCCGGGCTGCTGATCCTGATCACAGATCCTGTGGGCCGGGTTGTGGATAACCGGGCCGAGGGCGTTACTCTTTTGGTGCTTGTTCTTCTGTTACGCCGGTGTCGTCTTCGGCGACTTCATGTTCTGCGTCGACTTCCTGATCCTGTTCTACGGTACCGCCTTCAGCTGCTGCTTTCTTGCGCGCGAGCTTTTCCTCTTTCTTCTGCTCTTTAGCCAAGTCTCTTTGACGCTTAGCGAAGTTATAGTTTGGTTTGGCCATGGGCGATCCTCTGGGGGTCGAAGGTGAGGTTAAGCGGCGCGTATTCTGCCCTGTATTAGTGCTTAGCCGTTAGCTGGGTTTTTGCAAGGTGGCTGTTTGTGTTGAGAACTCGACTCTACACCGGTCAAAAAGAGCGATGTGGAATAAATCTCAGAAAGCAAAGGAAAGGCCTAAGGTTGCTGGCCCTGTGTTCGTTTGCCTGATAGAAGGTCATCACAAAAACGTCATAACGTGACGTGGATCATTGGAACTGCGACGGTTTTCATGCATCCTGTATACAAATAATGGATTTTTTGTACCCTACCTTGGAGAAAACCCATGTTTGCCAAAGTTGTTGCGGTATCCCTTTTGACTCTGGCCAGTGGCCAATTGCTTGCTGCAGAGTGCAAGGTCACTGTCGACTCGACTGACCAAATGTCGTTCGACACCAAAGCTATCGAGATCGACAAGTCCTGTAAAACGTTCACCGTAGAACTGAAGCACTCGGGCAGCTTGCCAAAAAACGTGATGGGCCATAACTGGGTACTGAGCAAAGAAGCTGACATGCAGCCGATTGCCACTGATGGCCTCAGCGCTGGCATCGACAAGAGCTACCTCAAAGACGGCGACACGCGCATCATCGCGCACACCAAGGTCATTGGTGCTGGCGAGACCGACTCTGTGACCTTCGATGTTTCCAAGCTCAAAGCTGATGAGAAATATGGCTTCTTCTGCTCGTTCCCGGGCCATATCTCGATGATGAAAGGCACTGTCACCCTTAAATAAACGTCTGAGGTGCTGACTCAACAGCCCTGACGAGCCTTGCGCCGTCAGGGCTGTTGACGTTCAGGGTCAGGCTTTTGAGTCCGTCATCTTGAAAATTCCCTGGGCGTTACTGCTGTCGAAGTTAAGATCAATTCGCCCGTTGTCCGGGTCGACCTTGCGCTGAATAAACTCCACGAACGAACCGGGTACCTGATGTTCGCGGCTTTGGCCTTGGGCATCGATCAACTCACGGGTGACGGTGCAGGCGCGATAAGCGGTCTGCATGACCCGTCCCGAGGCCGAAACTTCAATGCTGTCTTTCATTGGCCGTTGCAAATCGCGCTGCTGGGCGACGCACACCTCCAGATCCTGCACGCGGTCTGTCAGGTGATTAAAGCTATTGCCCTCGGTGGCAATCCAGGCCATTTCCGCGCTTTCGTTGAGCAGGCACTGGTAGTCTGCGTCGTGTACCACACCATGCTGGCGGCCAAAGGCCCGATGCAACACTGGCAACAGGCTGCGGGCTTCGTCCAGGCTGCAATGGCGGGTGAGGCTCAGACGATTGAGCAGGCTCAGGTGTTCGGGTTGTAGCGGGTCGAGGCTGGAGCTGACCACGCGACTGACCGCTTGCTGAAACACCTCGCTAAAACGCCCCGGATGTAGTTCCGAGACAAAGAACTGCGCAATATCTTCCGGCAAATCCATCTGGCGATAGCCCCAGCCCGTCATATTCAGCTTGGTCAGCGGATAGGTTCTGACATCGGTAAAGCCCAGCGGCTCCAGCAAGCGTGAAAAAGCCTGACGCCCGCGCGGCAGTTGGCCGTTGTTGGGCCAGTCCACCGTGCGAATCGCTCCGTGGTCAAACACCACCTTGCGCCCTTGCCGGGCTTGTTCTTCGACATAGCGTCGGCCGTCCGGCACGGCATTCACGAGCGTATGAAACAGACACAGATTCAGCGCTTGCGCGAGCCACACGCGATGCAGCGCCTGTTCGCTCCAGTTAAAACGCTGTAAAGCTTCTGGCACCTCGACATGCTCACGTAACCAATGAGCTGTTGGCTGATCGAGTGCAGACTCGACCAGAGAGAACAAACCATCAAAAGAAGACATGGGGCAGGGCTCTGGCGATGAAATAGGCGTCTATCAAAGACCTTGAGAGGAGGAGCGACAAGCGAAAAAAAATGCGGGGTTCATTCCGTTATTTCATGTGCAAAAAACGCTGTAGTCGCTGCCGCAGACTGCGATCGAGCCTGCTGGGGGCGCTTTTTTCAAGAGCGAAGGTCCAGCGGCCCTTATCGCAGCCTGCGGCAGCGACTACAAAGATTGCGTCACGCATCAAGGTGCGAACGGCATCTCACGCTTGTGGTGGGTTTTTTCATACGTGCTGCGAATGATGTTGAACGCCTCTTCACTCACCGGTTCGCCATGCAAGAATGCATCAATCTCGGCATAGGTCACACCGTGCGACGCTTCATCAGGTTTGCCCGGCGCCAGGTCTTCGAGGTCCGCCGTCGGGACTTTCTCGACCAGCGACTCGGGTGCACCAAAATACCGCGCAATAGCTCGAACCTGGTTCTTCACCAACCCGCTGAGCGGTGCCAGATCGCAAGCACCATCGCCGAACTTGGTGAAAAAGCCCATCACCGCTTCTGCCGCATGGTCGGTACCGATCACCAGCCCGCCCGTCGCGCCAGCGATGGTGTATTGCGCCACCATGCGCATGCGCGCCTTGGTGTTGCCCAATACGAAATCCACAGTCGCAGGTGGCTTGCCTTCGAACGCTGTGACCTCGCCAGCCAGTGCTTTGACCGCCGGGCCGATGTTCACGGTTTGGCGCTCATCCGGCTTGATAAAGTCGACCGCCGCAGTGGCATCGACTTCATCGTGCTGCACGCCGTAAGGCAGGCGCACAGCGATAAAACGGTAGTCCTTATCGCCGGTTTGCTCGCGCAACTGCTCAACGGCCCGCTGAGCCATCAGCCCTGCGGTCAACGAGTCGACGCCGCCGCTGATGCCCAGTACCAGGGTCTTGAGCCTGGCGTTGTGCAGGCAGCACTGAATAAAGGTAATACGCCGTGCAACCTCGGCCTCAAGGGCGTCGGTGTCTTTGAACGGCGGTTGGACCTTGAGCTCTTCAGCAATCTGACGCTGTACGGCCTGCATGATTCACTCCTTGGAGGATTGTTCAGGAATATGGAAAACGTGGCGCAAGTAGGCGGCGAAATTCGGATCGGAGCAATGAGTCTTGCCGGGTTCATCCGAGATCTTGGCCACTGGCGAGCCATTACAGGCGGTCATTTTAAGCACGATGCTCATCGGCTCAACACCCGGAATGTCACAGGTCAAGTTAGTCCCGATGCCAAAGCTGACATTGATCCTGCCGCGCAACGCACGGAAAATCTCCAGTGCACGGGGCAAGGTCAGGCTGTCGGAAAACACTAAGGTCTTGCTCATCGGATCAATGCCCAGCCGGTGGTAGTGCGCGATGCATTTTTCGGCCCACACGACCGGGTCGCCCGAGTCGTGGCGCAAGCCGTCAAACAGCTTGGCAAAATACAGATCAAAATCAGCCAGAAAGGCATCAGTGGTGATGCAATCGGTCAGGGCAATACCCAGTAGGCCGCGGTATTCACGCACCCAGCAATCGAGTGCGGCGCTCTGGCTGTCGATCAGTCGTGGGCCCAGTTGCTGATGCGCCATGATCCATTCGTGGGCCATGGTGCCCAGCGGTTTCATGTCCAGTTCACGGGACAGATTGACGTTGCTGGTGCCGACAAAGCGGCCAGGGAAGTCATGCTTGAGCACCGTGACCACTTCTTCTTGCACACGGTACGAAAACCGGCGACGCGTGCCGAAATCGGCCACTTGCAACTCGGACAGTTCGTCATCGCTGGCATTGGCCTGTAGCCAGTCGAACTTGCGATACAACTGCTCACGGGCCTGTGACAGCACGGTGCCCGCATAGCGTGAGCGGTTGCGCACCTCACTGACAATTGACAGCATCGGCACTTCAAACAGAATCACATGCAGCCACGGCCCGCGCAGACGGATAAACAGCTCGCCGTTTTCGATCCCGGTGTGCACGTAGCGCATGTTGAAGCGAAACAGCCCCAGAAAGCGGATGAAGTCGGGCTTCATAAAGGTGATCCGCTCCAGAAAGCCGAGCTGATCTTGCGTCATGCTCAATTCGGCCAGCCGTTCGATCTGGTGACGAATCTCGTTCAGGTAAGGACGCAAGTCCTCACTGTTACGGCAGCGGAACTCCCATTCGACTTCAACGTTGGGGTAGTTGTGCAGCACCGCCTGCATCATGGTCAACTTGTAGAAGTCGGTGTCGAGCAGGTTCTGCACGATGCGATCGGCAAACACACTCTCGCTCATAACGGCAATCTCCATGCTGTGCGTGTCTTGATTGCCACGGCGTTCAGCTTTTTTCAATGAAACGGGAACAGACGCTAGTGGCTCATATCCGCAGGCTCTTTTGCCACCGGTTTTTGTCCCGTTGCTGCAATCCCCTTTCTGGAGCCCGGGTGCTCGCGATCTTTTGATCGTTGAAAAGGTCGCGAGCTCGCTCGCGCCTACACACCATCCATGTGTTCCACCATCCAGGTCACAAACGCCTTCACCTTGGGCACGGCCGCCGAATGTTCGGGGTAGGCCAAGTAATACGCGTCGCGACTTGGCAGCATATGCTGCCAGGCAATGACCAGCTTGCCGTCAGTCAATTCTTCTTCGACCAAAAACCGTGGCAGCAGCGCCACGCCACAGCCGACCTGGGCTGCGCGAATGCACATATAAAAGGTTTCGAAGCGCGGCCCGTGATAGCTGTGGTCGGTGTGATAACCCTGACTTTCAAACCATTCATGCCACGCCTGTGGGCGCGAGGCGTTTTGCAGCAGCACCAGATCAGTCAGTTGCGTCGGGTCGGTGAACGGATGGCTTGGCAAACTGGAAGGCGCGCATACCGCCACCAGGTCTTCGCCAAACAGCTTCACGCACTCGGTGCCGGGCCGTGAGCCCTGGCCAAAATAAAAGGCCAGATCGCTGCGCCCTTGCAGCAATTCGTCAGCCTGCTGTTCGTTGCACACATCCAGATGAATGTTGGGATGGCGCAATCGCCAACCCTTTAGGCGCGGCATCAGCCAGCGTGCGCCGAAGGTCGAAGGCGTGGACACGCGCAGCACCTCGGTTTCGCCGCCGTAAGAGCGCAGGGTGTGAGTCGACATCTCGACTTGGGTCAGGATTTTTCGGACTTCTACCAGGTACAGATCCCCGGCAGGTGTGAGCTGCAGGCGCCGACGTACGCGGCGGAACAGCAAATGCTGGAGCAGCTCTTCCAGCTGGGCGACCTGCTTGCTGACTGCACTCTGGGTCAGGTTCAGTTCTTCGGCCGCGCGGGTGAAGCTCAGGTGCCGGGTCACTGCCTCAAAACACTGCAAGGCGGTGATCGATGGCAGATAGCGCTTGTTGAGCATACAGACCCCCAGGTTCTTGTTATTTGCCGACTTTACTCGCGCAGCATGAATTTTCGGAATGATATCTCGCTTAAAGGTCGTTTGTTACCACCGAGGTAGCCCGCTACAACTAAAGGCCTGAAAACCATTTTTATGTTGAAGGAGTGCCCCATGGTTGCTGCATTACTGGATCGTCTTGGTGTGAACCCCGCGCTGTACCAACAGGGCAAACAGCCGGTACACACACCGATTGATGGCAGCCAGATTGGCGCCGTGCAGTGGGAAGGGGCCGCTGAGGCCGAGCAACACGTGACCCGTGCCGAACATGCATTTGAAGCCTGGCGCAAGGTGCCAGCCCCGCGCCGTGGCGAACTGGTGCGCCAATTTGGTGATTTGCTGCGTGAGTACAAGGCCGATCTGGGCGAGCTGGTGTCGTGGGAAGCGGGCAAGATCACCCAGGAAGGGCTGGGCGAAGTGCAGGAAATGATCGACATATGCGACTTCGCTGTCGGTCTGTCGCGCCAACTCTATGGCTTGACCATCGCATCGGAGCGCCCTGGCCACCACATGCGCGAAACCTGGCATCCACTGGGCGTGGTCGGCGTGATCAGTGCGTTCAACTTCCCGGTTGCCGTGTGGGCATGGAACACCACGCTGGCGCTGGTCTGCGGCAACGCAGTGATCTGGAAACCCTCCGAAAAGACCCCACTCACTGCGCTGGCCTGTCAGGCGCTGTTTGACCGAGTACTGAATACGTTTACTGATGCGCCCAAGTACCTGAGCCAAGTGGTCATTGGCGGCCGTGAGGCGGGCGAAGCCTTGGTTGATGACCCGCGTGTGGCGCTGATCAGTGCCACCGGCAGCACCCGCATGGGCCGCGAAGTGGCGCCAAAAATTGCCGCACGTTTTGCCCGCAGCATTCTTGAACTAGGCGGTAACAACGCGATGATCCTCGGCCCAAGCGCCGACCTGGATATGGCCGTGCGCGCCATCCTGTTCAGCGCCGTGGGGACGGCCGGTCAGCGCTGCACCAGCCTGCGCCGCTTGATCGCGCATGAGTCGGTCAAAGAAGAGATTGTCACCCGGCTCAAGGCGGCCTACTCCAAAGTGCGCATTGGCCACCCGCTGGAAGGCAACCTGGTCGGTCCGCTGATCGACAAACACAGCTTTGAAAACATGCAAGATGCCCTGGAGCAAGCCTTGAGCGAAGGCGGGCGGGTGTTCGGCGGCGAACGCCAATTGGCCCGCGAATACCCGAATGCGTACTACGTGGCCCCGGCGATTGTCGAAATGCCGGAACAGAGCGAAGTGGTGTGCAACGAAACCTTCGCCCCGATCCTGTATGTGGTTGGCTACAACGACTTTGCCCAAGCGCTGCGCCTCAACAACGCCGTGCCGCAAGGTTTGTCGTCGTGCATCTTCACCACCGACGTGCGCGAGGCCGAACAATTCATGTCGGCGGTCGGCAGTGACTGTGGCATCGCCAACGTCAACATCGGGCCGAGCGGGGCTGAAATCGGCGGTGCGTTTGGCGGCGAAAAAGAGACGGGTGGCGGACGCGAGTCGGGTTCCGATGCGTGGCGCGGCTACATGCGGCGCCAGACCAACACCGTGAACTACTCACTGGAGCTGCCGCTGGCTCAGGGCATTACCTTCGATTGAGGACGTGAATGACCAACCCTGTAGTCGCTGCCGAAGGCTGCGAAGCCGTCGTGCTTTAAAACAGTTGAAGGTCGTTGCGACCTTATAGCAGCCTGCGGCAACGGCTACAGGTGGCTTGCGTTTGGTAAGGGTTTCATTTCTGGAGCTTGGCATGCCTCTACAAGAACAATGTTTATGGGAAACCCTGACCCCTCAGCGTCCTCAAGCTCCTGCCTTTAAAGGCGAATTGAACGTTGATGTGTGCGTCATCGGCGCTGGAATCACCGGCCTTTCAGCCGCTATTCATCTGCTGGAACAGGGCAAACGTGTGTGCGTGCTGGAAGCGCACCGCACCGGACACGGCGGTTCGGGGCGTAACGTAGGGCTGGTCAACGCCGGGATGTGGATCCCGCCCGACGACATCGAAGCCGGTTTTGGTGAGGCCATCGGCAGCCAGCTCAATCGTATGCTCGGTGCCGCGCCATCGCTGGTGTTCAGCGTGATCGACAAGTACGGCATCGACTGTCAGTTGCGCCGCGAAGGCACGCTGCACATGGCCCATAACGCCCGTGGCGAAGCCGATTTGCGCAGCCGGGAACAACAATGGAAACGCCGCGGCGCGCCTGTCGAACTGCTCACTGGCGCGGCGTGCGAAGCTGCAACCGGCACCTCAAAAATTGCCGCCGCCTTGCTCGACCGGCGCGCCGGCACCCTCAACCCGATGGCTTACACCTCGGGTCTGGCCAACGCTGCCAGCGACCTGGGTGGGCATTTGTTTGACCACTCCCCTGTCACCGGGCTTGAGCGCCAAGGCCAGCGCTGGTCGGTGCAAACCGCACGCGGAGCGGTCAGTGCCGAGCAGGTGGTGCTGGCGTCTAACGCTTACACCGAGGGCGAGTGGACCGAGCTGCGGCGTAATTTTTTCCCCGGTTACTACTATCAGGTCGCCTCCAAACCCCTGACCGATGATACCGCCAAGCGCATCTTGCCCGGCGGCCAAGGGTCGTGGGACACGCGCCAAGTGCTCAGCAGCATTCGCCGCGATGCCGAAGGCCGCTTGCTGCTCGGCAGTCTGGGCAACGGCAATCAAAAACCGGCCTGGTTTCTCAAAGCCTGGGCAGACCGTGTGCAACAGCACTACTTCCCCTATTTGAAAGGCGTGGAATGGGAGTGCACCTGGACCGGCTGTATTGCGTTTACTCCCGACCACCTGATGCGTTTATTTCAGCCTGCGCCCGGTTTAGTGGCAGTTACCGGCTATAACGGCCGGGGCGTGACCACGGGCACAGTCGTGGGTAAAGCGTTTGCCGACTACCTGTGTAACGGCGACGCCAAAGCGTTACCCATCCCCTTTGCACCCATGCAGCCAGTGTCTGGCGCGGGGCTGCGCAGCTGTTTATATGAAGCCGGGTTCTCGCTGTATCACGCGGGTCAATGCCTGAGAATTGTTATCTAAACGTGATATTCAATCGCCAGCCCTGCGGTTTTGCGTACAGCGACTAGCCTCTTGTGGTGCGGCTTGTAGCAGTTACGCACCGAGAGTGTGCAGTTCGGTGACGTGTGTGGTTACAAGGTGGTTGCACGGCGTAGGGCAACCCGGTTGCAACATTTGCCATGCTGGGTGGCGCCAGCGGGAAACAAATGGTTTTACCTTCCTCGGTTTAGACGGTTGCACGTCCAATGAAAATGGGCTCGAAACAGTCGACATAACAATAGAACAACGGCTTTTCACAGAATAAAAAACCAATGGCACGCGCCTTGCTCAGCACTTTGTGTGAAGTCGCAGTGCCAACTAAAAAAACTCAGGAGCACCACCTCATGTCGCAGACGTTTTACAAGAAAGGGTTTCTGGCCCTCGCAGTGGCTACTGCGTTGGGCGTTTCTTCGTTTGTTCAAGCTGATGTGAAAATCGGTGTGGCGGGCCCGATGACCGGGGCCAACGCGGCATTTGGTGAGCAGTACATGACAGGAGCAAAGGCCGCGGCAGATGTCATTAACAAAGCGGGCGGGATTAATGGCGAAAAAATTGTATTGGTCCCTGGCGATGACGCCTGCGAGCCGAAGCAAGCGGTAGCGGTAGCCAACCGTTTGGTCGATCAGGACAAAGTAATTGGGGTTATCGGACATTTCTGTTCATCGAACACCATTCCGGCGTCTGAGGTGTACGCCGATGCCGGCGTGATCATGATCACGCCTGGCTCGACCAACCCGCAGGTGACCGAGCGCGGAATGGACGCCGTATTCCGCATGTGTGGACGTGATGACCAGCAAGGCATTGTGGCGGGCGACTACATTGTCGACGTGCTCAAGGGTAAGAAAGTCGCGGTCATCAATGACAAGGACACTTACGGCAAAGGCTTGGCCGATGCCACCAGTGCCCAACTGACCAAGCGCGGCGTGAAACCTGTTCTTGAAGAAGGCTTGACCCGTGGCGAGAAAGACTTCAGCGCTCTGGTCACCAAAATCCGCGCCACGGGCGCTGACGTCGTGTATTTCGGCGGCCTGCACCCGGAAGCGGGTCCTTTGGTGCGTCAACTGCGGGAAGCTGGCCTCAAAGACGTGAAGTTCATGTCCGATGATGGCGTTGTAACCGACGAACTGGTGGCAACGGCTGGCGGCAAACAGTACGTAGACGGCGTGTACATGACCTTTGGTGCAGACCCTCGCTTACTGCCAGACAGTAAAGCGGTCGTTGAAGAGTTCCGCAAAGCCGGTAAAGAACCAGAAGGCTACACCCTGTACGCCTACGCCTCGCTTCAAGCCCTGGCGGATGCTTTCAATGGCGCCAAGTCCAACAAAGGCGAAGAGGCTGCCAAGTGGCTCAAAGCTCACCCGATCGAAACCGTGATGGGCAAGAAAGAGTGGGACAGCAAAGGCGACCTCAAAGTCTCTGACTACGTGGTCTACCAGTGGGACAAAGACGGCAAGTATCACCAACTGGAAAAACAGAAGTGAGATGAATTCCCTGTGTGAACGGCGCTTGGCGTCCGTTCACACGGGAGTGAATCTGCACAACCTGTCTTCTTTTCCAGGAGCTGCGTAAACCGCACCACCCAGGCCGCTTTCTGGCGGTGTGGCGGGCGCGTGTTTGCGCAATGGCTCAAATGCGTGAGATTGCGTTATGGACGGTATTTTCCTGCAGCAACTGCTGAACGGCCTGACCCTCGGGTCTGTTTACGGCCTGATTGCCATCGGCTACACAATGGTCTACGGCATCATCGGCATGATCAACTTCGCCCACGGCGAGGTGTACATGATTTCCGCTTATCTCGCGGCAATCAGTCTGGCTCTGCTGGCGTACTTCGGTATTGAATCCTTCCCACTGCTGATGTTGGGCACGTTAATCTTCACCGTGGTCGTCACAGGCGTGTATGGCTGGGTGATCGAGCGCGTGGCCTACAAACCTCTGCGTAACTCCACACGGCTGGCGCCGCTGATCAGCGCCATCGGTATTTCGCTGATTCTGCAAAACTACGTGCAAATTGCCCAAGGCTCCCGTCAGCAAGGCGTTCCGACCCTGCTTAGCGGTTCCTGGCGTGTCGATATCGGCAGTGGCTTTGTGCAACTCACCTACACCAAAGTCTTCATTCTGATCGCGGCCTTTGTGGGCATGGGCCTGCTGACCTACATCATCAAGTACACCAAGCTGGGCCGCATGTGCCGGGCTACCCAGCAAGACCGCAAGATGGCTTCGATTCTGGGCATCAACACCGATCGGGTCATTTCCTACGTGTTTGTGATCGGTGCTGCCATGGCCGCACTGGCCGGTGTGCTGATCACTATGAATTACGGCACCTTCGACTTTTACGCCGGTTTCATCATCGGCATCAAAGCGTTCACCGCTGCGGTACTCGGCGGAATTGGATCACTGCCCGGGGCCATGCTCGGCGGGCTCATCCTGGGGATTTCCGAGTCGCTTTTTGCAGGCTTGGTTAACTCTGACTACAAGGACGTGTTCAGCTTCTCACTGCTGGTGGTGATTCTGATTTTCCGTCCCCAAGGCCTGCTGGGTCGTCCTCTCGTGGCGAAGGTGTAAGTATGTCTGCAGCCATTAATAAACCGATTGATATTAAAAAGAGCCTGGTCGATTCGATACTGGCCGGGTTGATCTCACTGATTGTGTTCGGGCCTATCGTGGGGGTCGTGCTCGACGGCTACAGCTTTAACCTGCAACCGGCCCGGGTTGGCTGGCTGGTGGGGATTGTGATGGTGGGGCGTTTTGTCCTGAGCCTGTTTTTGCAAACGCCCAGGGGCTTGAGAATCCTTCAGGGCTTTGAGTCCACCGGCTCTGGCGTACACGTACTGCCACCGGACTACAAATCGCGACTGCGCTGGATCATTCCGGCACTGATTGTGATTGCCATCGTGTTCCCATTCTTTGCCAACAAATACATCCTGACCGTCGTCATTCTCGGCTTGATTTACGTGTTGCTTGGCCTTGGGCTGAACATCGTGGTGGGTCTAGCCGGGTTGCTCGACCTGGGTTACGTCGCTTTCTACGCCATCGGGGCCTACGGGCTGGCGCTGGGCTATCAGTATCTGGGACTTGGGTTCTGGTCGGTGCTGCCGCTGGCGGCCATTGCAGCTGCGTTGGCGGGGTGCATTCTCGGGTTCCCGGTCTTACGAATGCACGGCGACTACTTGGCCATCGTGACCTTGGGCTTTGGTGAAATCATCCGATTGGTGCTCAACAACTGGCTGTCGTTCACCGGAGGGCCAAACGGCATGCCTGTGCCGTCACCGACCTTTCTCGGTCTGGAGTTCGGCCGCGTCGCCAAAGACGGCGGGGTGCCGTTCCATCAGTTCTTTGGTCTGGACTACAACCCCAACATCAAATTCCTGTTCATCTACATCGTGCTGTTCTTGGTGGTGTTGCTGGTGCTCTACATCAAGCACCGCCTGACCCGCATGCCGATTGGTCGCGCCTGGGAAGCCCTGCGTGAAGACGAGATCGCCTGTCGCGCCATGGGCCTGAACCACGTCCTGGTCAAGCTCTCGGCCTTCACCCTTGGCGCTTCGACGGCGGGCCTGGCCGGTGTGTTTTTTGCCAGCTACCAAGGCTTCGTCAACCCGTCCTCGTTCACCTTCTTCGAGTCGGCACTGATCCTCGCCATTGTGGTGCTCGGCGGCATGGGGTCGACGGTGGGCGTGGTGATTGCCGCGTTCGTGCTGACGGTGGCACCGGAACTGCTGCGCAGCTTTGCCGAATACCGGGTGTTGCTGTTCGGCGTATTGATGGTGCTGATGATGATCTGGCGACCCCGAGGTCTGATCCGTATTAGCCGTGTCGGGGTCACACCACGCAAGGGAGTCGCGCCATGAACAATCCCTCCATGGATAAAGACGTGGTGCTCTCGGTCGATAAGCTGATGATGCACTTCGGCGGGATCAAAGCCCTGAGTGATGTCAGCCTCAAGGTCAAACGTAATTCGATCTTTGCCCTCATCGGCCCTAACGGCGCGGGCAAGACCACGGTGTTCAACTGCCTGACCGGTTTTTACAAAGCGACCGGCGGCAAGATCGAAATCACCGCCCGTGGTACTCATACCAATGTGATCAAACTGCTGGGCGAGCCGTTCAAGCTCACTGACTTCGTGTCGCCCACAGCCTTCGTCAGCCGGCTGTATTACAAAATGTTCGGCGGCACTCACTTGGTCAACCGCGCAGGCCTGGCCCGCACCTTCCAGAACATTCGCCTGTTCAAGGAAATGTCGGTGCTGGAAAACCTGCTGGTGGCACAACACATGTGGGTCAACCGCAACATGGTGGCGGGCATCCTTAACACCAAGGGTTATCGCAAGGCCGAAAGCGACGCGCTGGACCACGCCTTTTACTGGCTGGAGGTGGTGGACCTGGTGGACTGTGCCAACCGTTTGGCCGGTGAGTTGTCGTACGGCCAGCAACGGCGCCTGGAGATCGCCCGGGCCATGTGCACGCGCCCGCAGATCATCTGCCTGGATGAGCCCGCAGCGGGTCTTAACCCTCAGGAAACCGAAGCCCTGAGCGCGATGATTCGCCTGCTGCGTGACGAGCACGACCTGACCGTGGTGCTGATTGAGCATGACATGGGCATGGTCATGAGTATTTCCGACCACATCGTGGTGCTCGACCATGGCAACGTGATCGCCGAGGGAGGGCCAGAAGCGATTCGCAACGACCCGAAAGTGATCGCCGCCTACCTTGGCGCAGACGAAGAGGAGCTGATATGACGAGCACGATCCTCGAACTCAAGGAGCTGGATGTGCACTACGGGCCGATTCAGGCCCTGAAAAAAGTCTCGATGCACATTGAGGAAGGCGAAACCGTGAGCCTGATCGGCTCAAACGGCGCGGGCAAGTCGACGCTGCTGATGTCGATCTTCGGTCAACCTCGGGCCAGTGGTGGGCACATCATTTATCAGGGCGTGGACATCACCCAGAAGTCCTCGCACTACATCGCCTCCAACGGCATTGCCCAGTCGCCGGAAGGGCGGCGCGTGTTCCCGGACATGACCGTCGAAGAAAACCTGCTGATGGGCACCATTCCCATAGGCGACAAGCATGCCAGCGAAGACATGCAGCGCATGTTTGAGCTGTTTCCGCGGCTTAAGGAGCGCCGTACCCAGCGGGCCATGACCATGTCGGGTGGCGAGCAGCAAATGCTCGCCATCGCCCGGGCGTTGATGAGTCGGCCTAAATTGCTGTTGCTGGACGAGCCTAGCTTGGGGCTGGCGCCGATTGTGGTGAAACAGATCTTTGCCACCCTGCGTGAACTGGCCAAGACCGGCATGACTATCTTTTTGGTCGAACAAAACGCCAACCACGCGTTGCGTCTGTCGGACCGAGCCTACGTGATGGTTAACGGCGAAATTCGCCTGACCGGCACCGGCAAGGAACTGCTGAGCAACGAAGAAGTGCGCAATGCCTATCTGGGTGGCCATTAAGCAGTTGCACCACTCAGTGGGAAATGCCGAAGGCTGCGATCTCTTGAGCTTAAAAATCAAACGATCGTAGCCTTCGGCAGCTCCCACGGGTGATCCCCGCAAATTGTGGAAAACAATATTGCAACCCTGCGAAAGCGCGACATAAAGACGCTGCAAATCACTGTTTTGTCATCGTTTAGACTTGTCCCCGTTTGCTGTGGAGGTGGCTGTGGGTAACGTGGGAGTAGTTGGCTGTAGCCCTTTGTTTATAAGCCTTTCAGCGCTATGGTTGTTTTTTGATCAGCGATTTATGCGTGGCGGTTCGCGTAACTTGTCAACAGGTTTATTGTTTTTTTAGTGACGATAAATTGGTCTGACTAACCTGTGGATAAGTCTGTGGTTAAACTCTGGAAAGAACGCGCCAGGCGGCGCAGTGACTGGCCTCTGGCTATCTGTCTGATTTAGCCGCTCGCACCTTTTTGGGGCGCCTGCATGCTTGGTATGTCCCGGTCAAGTTAAAAAACCTTCAAGCTGCGCTGTAAGCCTTGCTTATAAAGGCTCTTGGCATTTTGAGTTGCCCCCAAAGACTGTGGGCGGCCCTGTGGATAAGGTGAGTGTAAACCGCGCTAGCCCATGCCCAGCCTGGCCTGCACAGCTTTGGTTATTTTTCGTACAGGTGTCCGGCCTTGATGCTGGCTTTGGAGCCGTGCATTCTGCTGTGGATTTTATTCGTCGGCGGCTCAATCCCGCCAGCCAAGGAGAACGCGATGACTTCCACGTTGTTTATTACCGGCGCGACTGCAGGATTTGGCGAGGCGTGTGCGCGCAAGTTTGCGCAAGCCGGTTGGAAACTGGTCCTTACCGGCCGTCGTGAGGATCGTTTAAAAGCGCTGTGCGAAGAGTTATCCCAACACACCGAAGTGCATGGCCTGGTCGTGGATGTGCGTGATCGTGCCGCGATGGAACACGCTATTGCCAACCTGCCGCCTTCGTTCAGCAAGTTGCGTGGACTTATCAACAACGCAGGGTTGGCCTTGGGTACAGACCCGGCGCCCAAGTGTGACCTCGACGATTGGGAAACCATGGTCGACACCAACATCAAAGGCCTGCTGTTCACCACACGCTTGCTGCTGCCACGCCTGATTGCCTACGGGCGCGGTGCCGGCATCGTTAATCTGGGCTCCATCGCGGGCAGCTATCCATACCCTGGCAGCCACGTGTATGGCGGCACCAAGGCCTTCGTGAAGCAGTTCTCGCTCAACCTGCGCTGCGATTTGCAGGGCACCGGCGTACGGGTCAGCAACATTGAACCGGGCTTGTGCGAAAGCGAATTCTCCATGGTGCGCTTCGGCGGCGACAAAGCCCGTTACGATGCGACCTACCAGGGCGCCGAGCCGATCCAGCCGCAAGACATTGCCGAAACGATTTTCTGGGTGCTCAACACCCCGGCCCACATCAACATTAACCGCCTTGAACTGATGCCCGTCACTCAATCGTGGAGCGGTTTCGCCATCGAACGCCACGCCAAAGAGTAAACTGGCGCCTGCCAGCCTACCCGCGACCTCTTGAGGAGGTCGCATTCAATCGGGCTGAAAGGAGTTTTTGTGAGTAACCGTGGTGAGCAAAAACTGCTCAAACAATCGACTGTTCTAATGTTCGCGGTGGCCGTTGCAGGCATCGTGACCGGCTTTATTTCGGGTTCCCAGTCCATCTTGTTCGATGGCTTCTTCTCGCTGATCGCGACCTTTATCAAAGTGCTGATGCTGATCACGGCGCAGCTGATAGCCAAAGAAAGCAACCGGCGTTTCCAGTTCGGCTTCTGGCACCTTGAGCCTATGGTGCTACTGATCGAAGGCAGCTTTTTGTTGTTGATTGCCATCTACGCCTTCCTCAACGGCGTGTTCGGCATCATCAATGGCGGGCGCGATATTGAGTTGGGGTTGGTGATCGTTTACGCGGCGGTGTTTACCGTCATCGAGTTCGGCTACTACTTCTGGGTTCGCCGAAAAAATCGAAAACTCAAATCCACCTTGATCCAGTTCGACAACATCAGTTGGCTGGTCGACGCCATGTTGTCGGTGGGGCTGTTGATAAGTTTTGTCAGCGCTTTGGTGCTCAAACAGCAGGGTTATGCACAGTGGGCGGCGTATGTTGACCCGGTGATCTTGATCTTGCTGGCAGTCAGCATGCTGGCACCGGCGTTCAAGATCCTCAAGCCTGCCTTGCGTGACGTACTGGGCATTGCCCCGGATGCGCTGGATGACAAAGTGCGCGATGTGCTGGAACACATCTCGGCGCGGCATGGCTTTGAAGGCTACAAAACCTATGTGCAAAAGCACGGGCGAGCCCGGTTTATCGAGATCCACATTATGCTGCCTGCGGGCTATCCACTGGTCAGCATCAAGACCCTGGATGCGCTGCGTGAAGAAATCTCGGGGATGTTGGGCGCAGCTGACAGCGCACGTTGGCTGACTATCAGTTTTACCGGGGACCGCAAGTGGATTGCGTAGGCGCGGGCAATTAACCCCCGTGGGAGCGGCCGCAGGCTGCTCCCACGGATGAATGTCAGGTTCTGAAATACTGCATCAAGCCGCTGTAGCAGGTGGCCAGATGATAGGGCGTGGTCGACGGCATGTCGTCGCGGCTGACGTTACCCGCGCCATCCCGGCATTCGTACCAGCCGCTCGCGTGCAAAAAGCGCTGCTGCAACGCCAGCAATTGGCGTTGCACACGCGCTTCGCCATCGGGGCGCAAGGTCAGGGCACGCAAGTATTCGGCCTGAGCCCAGATGCGCTGGGTACCATCACGCAAAGTGCCGTCCGGGGCCAGCATGCCGCACACCGCCCCAGTCTGCGGGTCAACCCCGACCTGCTCGGCAAAGCCGAAGGCGCGATCCAGCGAGCCATGCAAGGCGGTCTGGCGCAGCAGGGGCGAGGACGCCAGCAAGAACAACCATTCAAACTGATGGCCTGGCTCAAACCAGTTATCCACAGCCCCGTGCGGTTTCTCGAGCATCACTTTATGCACAGGCTCGATGAAGCGCTGTTGCATGCCTTCGACCAGCGCCAGCAAGGCGGCTTGCGTCGGGGTATCGTCGCGCACCGACAATGTGGCCAAAAAGGCCTCGGCCAAGTGCATCAGCGGGTTTTGCAGCGGGCCGCTGTTGAGTGAGCACCAGTCCTGATTGAGGCTGGCTTCATACAGACCGTTGCCATCACTGAACCGCTCGGCCACCACGTTGAGCGCGGCATTAAGCACCGACTCCACCAACGGCTCGCGCACTTTGGCCCAGTAATGGGCGCAGGCGAAGATGATGAAGGCGTGGGTGTAGAGGTCTTTGCGTTGATCCAGCGGCGCGCCTTGCGGGTCGATGCTGTAGAACCAGCCGCCGTATTCGGCGTCGTGGAAACGGCCCTGCAACGAGCGGAACAGCGCTGCAGCGCGCTCGGCGGCATCGGGGAAGGCCGGGTCGTCGATCAAACTGGCAAACACATACAACTGACGGGCGCAGGCCATGGCGCGATAGCACTGGGGCGGCAACGGTTGATGCGTGGGGCTGAGCGCCTCGTAAGGCAGCGCCAGTTCGGCATTCCAGCCTGGGCCTTGCCAGAGCGGCACAATGACCTGACGGAAGTGCTGCTGTACGGCCGCAAAGGTTGCGGTCAGTTCAGGCGAAAGGGCGGAGTGGGTTACATCAGGCATCGGCGGGCGTCGTCACGGCTGGGGCGTTTGCGCGACATGATACACGCAAAACTTGTAGTCGCTGCCGCAGGCTGCGATGGGTTGCGCGGCGACCCTGCTTTTAAACAAAAGCGAAGGTCCTTGGGCCCTTATCGCAGTCTGCGCTAGCGGCTACAGGTTCGTTTTTAAATCAACAACCCCTGCTTCTCGATGAACGCGACGATGGTGTCCAGGCCGTGTCCGGTCTTTTGGTTGCTGAACACAAACGGTTTGCCGTTACGCATGCGTTTGGTGTCGCTGTCCATCAGCTCCAACGAGGCGCCAACCAGCGGTGCAAGGTCGATTTTATTGATCACCAGCAAGTCGGATTTGCAGATCCCCGGCCCGCCCTTGCGCGGCAATTTATCGCCCGCCGATACGTCGATCACGTAGATCGTCAGGTCAGACAGCTCCGGGCTAAAGGTGGCTGACAAGTTATCCCCACCCGATTCGACCAGAATCAGGTCCAGGCCAGGAAAGCGTCGATTCAATTGGTCGACGGCCTCAAGGTTGATCGACGCGTCTTCACGGATCGCCGTGTGCGGGCAGCCGCCGGTTTCGACGCCGATGATGCGTTCCGGCGCGAGCGCTTCGTTGCGCACCAGAAAGTCGGCGTCTTCGCGGGTGTAAATGTCGTTGGTCACCACGGCCAGGTTGTACTTGTCGCGTAGCGCAAGGCACAGGGCCAGCGTCAGCGCGGTTTTGCCGGAGCCCACGGGGCCACCGATGCCGACACGCAAAGGTTGTGTGTTCATTACATTCTCCTAGGAACGAAACAGGCGGCTGTACTGGCGCTCGTGAGCCATGCTTGCCAAAGACAGTCCGAAAGCGGCGCTGCCCATGTGGGATAAGTCGAGAGAGCTGGCGTGTTGTTGTGCCTGCTGCAAGGCGGGTGACAATTCGCTGGTCATGCGTTGAGCGGCCTGTTGACCCAGTGGCAAGGTTTTCATCAACACTGCCAATTGGTTTTCCAGCCAGCTCCACAGCCAGGCAGCGAGCGCATCCTGCGGGCTGATGCCCCAAGCCCGGGCAGCCAATGCCCAGCCGAGGGCCAGATGCGGCTCGTTTTGTTGGCTGAGAAACAGGCGGGCAGGGTCGTCCAGTTCGGGTAAACCGGTGAGCAACTGCTGCAAGGAATAGCCCATTTGCCGGCTTTCCTGATGCAGTTCGCGGGTTTCGCGGCTGGCGCGGTGTTCGTCGCATAAGCGCTGCAAGGCGCCCCAGTCCTGGTCGACCGCGGCCTGGCAATGGGCGAGCAACAACGGTGCTTCAAAACGCGCCAGATTGAGCAGCAACTGATCGCGGATCCAGCGCGCAGCCGTCGCCGGATCCCTCACCCGGCCATTGTCGACGGCCATTTCCAACCCTTGGGAATAGCTGTAGCCACCAATCGGCAACTGCGGGCTTGCCAGGCGCAACAGCGCCCATGCCGGATTCACAAACGCACACCAAACTGATGCAGGCGGGGGGCGTAGTTGAAGTCTTCTTCACCCGCGCGTGAGTGATGATGCCCGCCACCATAGGCGCCGTGTTCAGGTTGGAACGGTGCTTCAATGGCTTCGGTGCTCGCGCCCAACTGCTCCAGCATGGCCTTGAGCACGTAATCGTCGAGCAGGCGCAGCCAACCATCACCGACCTGCAAGGCCACATGGCGGTTGCCCAGATGATAGGCGGCGCGGGTCAGTTCAAAGGCGTTGAGGCAGGTCACGTGCAGCAACTGTTCGGGGCTGGCACACACGCGCACGATGCGCCCGTCCTGGGCTTGAAGAAACTCGCCATCGTGCAGGGGCGGCTGGCCGCGCTCAAGGAACAGGCCCACGTCTTCGCCTTCACTGCTGAAGCAGCGCAGGCGACTTTTGCTGCGGGCTTCAAAGTTGAGGTGAAGCTCGGCGCTCCACACGGGGTGGGTTTCGACTCTGCGATGAATCACCAACATTAGAAGGCTTCCTGCAATGAACAATACGTGAGGCACAGCAAGGGGCTTGCCAACCTTGGGCAGGCAGCAAACGCTAGGCCCAAACACGGTGCACAAAGATCAAGATGTTCTAAATAAGTGCGGGGTCATGACGGCTTCGCACCAAAGGGGTGCGCGCGCCATTATTCAGTGCTGCCCAAGCCTTGCCAGTGCTTGAGCCCGATAAAGATAAAGCGCAGTTGCTGGCTGATTTTGGCTTGCGGCTGCAGGTACTCGGGCAGCGCTTCGGCAGGCGGGTCGATGACGTCAGGCAAGGCGGCGAACACGCTTTTAACCACCAGATCGGCGATCACGGTGAGGCCCGCGTGGTTCAAGTGCTGCAACTTGGGCTTGGAACCGAGGTCGGTCGCCAGGTCTGACGTGATGTCTTCACGCAGTGCGCCAATGGCTTGGCGAACCGGCTGTGAACCGCCGTACTGCTCGCGGGCCAGAAACAAGAACTGTGAGCGGTTGGCTTCGACCACGTCGAGAAAGATACGCACCGAGGCGTTGATCACACCGCCCATAAACAGCTCGTTGTGACGCACCAGGCGAATGGTTTCGCGAAAGGTCTGGCCGACTTCACTGACCAGCGCCAGGCCCAGTTGGTCCATGTCGCTGAAGTGGCGATAAAACCCGGTGGGCACGATGCCAGCGGTTTTAGCCACTTCACGCAGGCTCAGGCTGCCGAAGCCGCGACCCGATTCCATCAAGTGGCGGGCAGCATCCATCAGCGCTAGGCGGGTTTGTTGCTTCTGTTCGGCGCGAGGCAGCATGGGGGCTGATGTTCCAGACAAGTACAGCGGGGCACTCTAGCAAATCGGCTTTGATAACGTCGAACGGTCTGAGCATTCAGTCATGTGTAGCCGCGGCCGAAGGCTGCGATGGGTTGCGTAGCAGCCCCAGGGTCTTGAAGGGCCTGCGGCCCTTATCGCCGCCTGGCCGCAGCGGCTGCACGTAGGGCATTAGCTCGCACGTTGATTGCGCTCGGCCAGACGATCCGCGCCCCCTTCAGCGACCACTTTGGCATTGCGTTGGGTGCGATCGTAACCATCTTCAGCCACGCGGTTTTGCTGATCGAGCGTACGTTGCGCACCGTCTTCGGCAACCGAATCAAGCGGCTGGCTCAACGTGCTTGAAGCCGGTTGTACCATCGGGGTTGGTTCATCGTCCGCAGGCATTGCGAAGGCGTTAAACGCGATCAGGGAAAGGGAAAGACCAAACAGGACAGGACGTTTCATGGTGTTGTGCTCCGTAGCAGTGCAACTAAGTAGGAATGTTGGTAATGCTACGCTTGGAAAATTGATATCAAAGTTCATACGGGCAATGGTGATAATCGACAAAATTGATTGTTCCGGGTTGAAGGCTCTAGTCAGCGGGTCTTGGAGGCGTGAAGCTGCACGCTCAGGGCGCGTTTGGCGCGGGCAGGGTCTATAAGAGAGCGGGGGTAGGTGTTGGTAACCCTGAGTTTTTTCCACGAAAACAGCTTTTGAGTTAAACCTTGAGCTGCCTTCGCCAGTCGTACCCACATAGCCATCAGGACGTTCAGTCGTTATTTAAGGAGCCGCAGCATGACGCGCACCCGTAAAACCCTGGCCTGGATTGTCGGCATTTTTGTTCTGCTGGTGGTCGTGTTGGTGGTGATCCTGTCTACCTTCGACTGGAACCGCCTCAAGCCGACCATCAATAGCCAAGTGTCCGAGATTCTGCATCGCCCGTTTGCCATCAACGGGGATCTGGCCGTGCGCTGGCAGCGAGAGGAGGATCAAGGTGGCTGGCGTGCCTGGGTGCCGTGGCCCCACGTGATTGCGCAAGACCTGACCCTGGGCAACCCTGAGTGGTTGAAAACCCCGCAAATGGCCAGCCTCAAGCAGGTGGAATTGCGCCTGTCGCCGCTGGCGCTGCTGAGCCAGACCGTGGTCATCCCGCGGATTAATCTCACCGAGCCCAGCGCCAATCTTGAGCGTTTGGCCGATGGTCGGGCGAACTGGACCTTTACCTTCGACCCCAAAGATCCAAACGCCGAGCCGTCTAACTGGAAGGTCGATATAGGCGCTATTGGTTTCGACAAGGGCCATGTGACGCTGAATGACCAAACCCTTAAAACCCGGCTGGATGTGCTGATTGACTCGTTGGGCAAGCCCATCCCATTTAGCGAGATCGTCGGCGAAAGCGAGGCGAAAAAGGCTCAAGAGAAGGGCTCGGCCCCTCAAGACTATGCGTTTGCCTTGAAGGTCAAAGGCGAGTACCACGGTCAGAAACTCAATGGCTCCGGCAAAATCGGCGGCTTGCTGGCGTTGCAGGACGCGACTCAGCCGTTCCCGCTGCAAGCGCAGGTGGACATTGCCGACACCAAAGTGGCACTGGCCGGAACCTTGACCGACCCGTTGAATCTGGGGGCGCTGGACCTGCGCTTGAAACTGGCCGGCAGCAGCTTGAGCAATTTGTACCCGCTGACAGGCGTGACCTTGCCTGATTCGCCGCCTTACACCACCGATGGCCACCTGACCGCCAAACTGCGCGAGGCCAGCGGTGCGACGTTCACCTACGACAACTTCAACGGCAAAATCGGCAGCAGTGATATTCACGGCAACGTGGGGTATGTGGCGAGCAAGCCACGGCCCATGTTGACCGGCAAGCTGGTTTCCAACCAGTTACTGATGGTCGACTTGGCGCCGCTGATTGGCGCGGACTCCAACGCCAAGCAAAAGGCTCGGGGTGGCGAAAGCAAGCAACCGGCGAACAAAGTGCTGCCCGTTGAAGAGTTCCGCACAGAGCGCTGGCGCGACATGGACGCCGATGTTGAATTCACCGGCAAACGCATTGTCCAGAGCGCGGAACTGCCGTTCACCGACCTCTACACCCACCTGGTGCTCAAGGACGGCGAATTGAGCCTCGAACCGCTGCGCTTTGGCGTGGCAGGCGGCAAACTGGATGCGCAAATCAACCTCAATGGCCGCGACACGCCGTTGAAGGGCCGGGCCAAGCTGACCGCGCGCAATTTCAAACTCAAGCAGCTGTTCCCGACCTTTGAACCGATGAAAACCAGCTTCGGTGAGCTCAATGGCGATGCCACGATTGCCGGTACCGGCAACTCGGTGGCCAAGCTGCTGGGCACCGCCAACGGCGATTTGAAGATGATCATCAATGACGGCGCGATCAGCCGCAGCCTGATGGAAATTGCCGGGTTGAACGTCGGCAATTACGTGGTGGGCAAAATCTTTGGTGACGAAGACGTGAAGATCAACTGCGCGGCGGCTGACTTCGGGATTAAAGACGGCCTGGCCAGTACCCGCCTGTTTGTGTTCGATACCGAGAACGCCATCATCTACATCGACGGCACGGCTAACTTCGCCACCGAACAGCTGGACCTCAAGATCACCCCTGAGTCCAAAGGCCTGCGCTTGTTATCACTGCGATCCCCGCTGTACGTGCGGGGCTCGTTTGCACATCCCGATGCCGGCGTACAGGCGGTGCCCTTGTTGTTGCGCGGTGCGGGGATGGTTGCACTGGGCGTGATTGCCGGCCCGGCGGCGGGTCTGTTGGCCTTGATTGCCCCGAGTGCAGGAGAGCCCAACCAATGCGCGCCGCTGCTGCAACAAATGCAACAGGGCAAAGTGCCCAAGACAGTGAAATGAAATAGCCGCGCACCTGTAGGCTCGAGCTTGCTCGCGCCTACAGGGGGGTTGGGTTTAGAGGTCTTGCAGAATATCCGCCATGTCGTCGGCGTGTTCTTCCTCTTGGGCCAGGATGTCTTCGAAAATCCGGCGTGTGGTCGGGTCTTTATCACCGATGTACTGAATGATTTCGCGATAGCTGTCGACAGCAATACGCTCAGCGACCAGGTCTTCGTAAACCATTTCTTTTAGGGTTGTACCCGCCACGTACTGCGCATGAGCGTTTTTGGACAGCAGGTCGGGGTTGAACTCCGGCTCGCCACCCAGTTGCACAATGCGTTCTGCCAGTTTGTCGGCGTGTTCCATTTCCTGGTTGGCGTGCTCCAGAAACTCATCGGCGGCGACGCTGGCCTTGAGCCCGTTGGCCATGAAATAGTGGCGCTTGTAGCGCAGCACGCACACCAGTTCAGTGGCTAATGACTCGTTGAGCAGACGCAGGATTTCTTCGCGGTCAGCGCTATAGCCTTGGGTCACAGCACCGTCTTCGACGTTCTTGCGAGCGCGCTCACGCAGGGTGTTTTTATCGGTCAGTTGTATCTCGGTCATTTCATTTTCCTCACTAATCCAGTGGCTGCCTTGCTCTGTTGGCGAGGTCAGTTCGTTAGTTGTGAGTTCTGCGCGCCGAGAAAGTTTTATCTAATTTTGTCTGGCGTGTACAAGCGATCTCGATCCTGGGGTTAATCCTTTATTGCCCGCAGCGGCGTGCGCCAACGTTCCGACAGAATCACCCCGCCCAACGTCAGTGCGCCGCCAATCAAGTGGTAGGCGTGCAGGTGTTCGTTGAGCACCACCGCCGCAATCAGCGCTGTAATCAATGGCAGCAGGTTGAAAAACAGTGAGGTGCGGCTCGGACCCAGCACCGCGACGGCCTTCATCCAGGCCAGCGGTGCGAGCATGGACGCCAGCACGCACGCATACAGCACCAAACCGATGTTGTGCAGGTTGGGGCCGACCTTGGGCGACATCAGGTACAACGGAAACAGCACCACAATCGCCACCAGCACTTGCAGGTACAGCATCTGCAATGGCGGCAGGCGTAACTGCCACTTTTTCAACAACGTGCTGTAAATCGCATAGGCCAGGGTAGCGATCAGCATCATCGCGTCGCCCAGGTTCAAGCCGTGGGCGAGCAGTACACCCAAACTGCCGTTCGAGACCACCACCAGCACCCCGGCAAACGACAGCACGGCACCGACCAGCGCCCCGGCGGTCAGGCGTTGCCCCAGACTGATGATCGACAGGGTCAGCACCATCAATGGCATCAATGACAGGATGATGCCCATGTTGGTGGCCGACGTGAGTGCGGCGGCAAAGTACGCCAGGCTTTGGTAAATCACCATGCCGAGCAGGCCGAGGGTGAAAATCTTGCCCAGGTTAGGGCGGATCACCGGCCAGTTGGCGATCACCGGTTTGAGCAGGAACGGAGTAAACAACAGGCCCGCCAGCAGCCAGCGGTAAAAACTGATCTCGGTGGGGTAGATGGCGCCGACCGCCAGTTTGTTGATCACGGTATTGCCAGCCCAGATGAAAATGGCCAGCAGCGGGTAAGCGTATTGCATCAGAAACGACCACAAGGTTAGAGAGCGGTGATTATCCGTCTGTCTGTTTGCAAGCCTATACTTCGATCCAGCCAACCTCACCGTGAATCCAGACAGCATGCGCAAAAATCTGATCAGCGTTCCCGAGTTCGACGGCTTGCCCGCACCGGTTTACTTCCGTTACGCCGAATTTGATGCTGACAGCCACGCGGTGTCGCACCAGCATGCCTGGGGGGCGCTGGACTACGTGGCCAGTGGGGTCATGCGCTTTGAGGTAGCAGGGCGGCGCTTTATGTCGCCACCCCAGTACGCGGTCTGGGTGCCACCCCATACCGAGCACAGCGCCTACAACGCCAAGGCGATTGTTTACCGCTCGGTTTACCTCGATGCCGTGCATTGCCAGCATTTGCCACGAGAGCCCGTCACGCTGGCCATCAGCGACATTCTCAAGAGCATCCTCAGCGACTTTGCGCGTCGTGATATTCACATCCCACAGAGCGAGGCCGACATTCGTTTGGCGCAGGTGCTCGTCGATCAACTGCGTCTGGCACCGGTGCATCAATGCTATTTGCCCTATGCCAGCCATCCGGGGCTTCAACGGGTGCTTGAAGCCCTGCAAGCCCAGCCCGGTAACAACCGGCCGCTGGGGCAGTGGGCCGATCAGGTGCATGTCAGCGAGCGAACCCTGGCGCGCTTGTTTTTGCGCGAATTGGGCATGAGCTTTGGCGAATGGCGCCAGCGCCTGCGGTTTTTGGCCGCAATTGAAGCGCTAGAGTTCACCCGCAGCGTGCAAGAGGTGGGTTTTGACTTGGGCTACAGCACCTCATCGGCGTTTATTGCGATGTTTCAGCGCCAGGCCGGGTGCACGCCAGAGCAGTATCGTCGGCAAGCGCGACACCCTTGAACGCCTGGCGGTTGATGTAACAGAGTTTGTCTACACTGAAGGGCGACCGCCGCCAATCGGTGCGGCAATAAGGAGAAAACTCCATGAAGATGCTGCGCGTTCCTCTGCTGATGGTGGGTTTGCTGCTGTGTTCTCACGCGTTTGCCGACACCGCCCAACAAAACAAAATGACCCGTTGTAATGCGGACGCCAGCGCCAAGGCCCTCAAGGGCGATGAGCGCAAAGCCTTCATGAGCAATTGCCTCAAAGCGACACCTGCGGCGGCCATGACCCCACAAGAACGGATGAAAAGCTGCAACGCCACCGCCACCACCCAAGCCCTTAAAGGCGACGCGCGCAAAGCCTTCATGAGTGATTGCCTGAAGAAGAAATAACTCGACACCCTGGAAGCTGCCGCAGGCTGCGATCTTTTGATCGTCAAAAGATCGTAGCCTGCGGCAGCTCGCACGGGGCAAGATTCTCCTTCAGTCACAATTTGTAGTGATCCCCGCCGAAGGCTGGCAGACTGCCAATCCCTTCGCGCTGCTTGGTTTGAGGCTGTATGCCATCGTTTTCTCAGCGTCACATTTTGTTTGCCAGCTACATCCTCATGGTGGTTGGGCTGTTACTGGTTTTTCCGCTGCGCCTGTTACCCAGTCTGCTGGCGGGGTTGTTGGTTTACGAACTGGTCAACATGCTCACCCCACAACTGCAGCGCTTGATTGCCGGGCGGCGTGCGCGCTGGCTCGCCGTGGCGTTGCTGGGCACTCTAGTGGTCAGCATCCTGGCGTTGATCTTTGCCGGCGCCATCAGCTTTTTGCTGCATGAAGCCGAAAATCCGGGCGCCTCGTTGAATAAATTCATGGTGGTGGTAGACCGTGCGCGTGGGCAATTGCCGCCGTTTCTGGACAGCTACCTGCCTGCCAGCGCTGCTGAGTTCCGCATCGCGTTCAGCGAATGGATGAGCAAGCACCTGAGCGACCTGCAACTGGTGGGCAAAGACGCCGCGCACATGTTCGTGACCTTGCTCATCGGCATGGTGCTGGGGGCGATTATTGCCTTGCAGCGCATCCCCGACATCAGCCGCCGCAAGCCGCTGTCGGCCGCACTGTTCGACCGTTTGCACCTGCTGGTGCAAGCGTTTCGCAATATCGTGTTTGCACAGATCAAAATCGCGTTGCTCAACACTGCGTTCACCGGGGTGTTTCTGGCGTTGATCCTGCCGCTGTTTGGCGTGCACCTGCCGCTGACTAAAACCCTGATTGTGCTGACTTTCCTGCTGGGCCTGCTGCCGGTGATTGGCAACTTGATCTCCAATACCCTGATTACTATCGTCGCGTTATCGCTGTCGATCTGGGTGGCGGTGGCTGCGTTGGGCTACCTGATTGTTATCCACAAGCTGGAATACTTCCTCAACGCCAAGATTGTGGGCGGGCAAATCAGTGCCAAATCCTGGGAGTTGTTGTTGGCGATGCTGGTGTTCGAAGCAGCCTTCGGCCTGCCGGGCGTGGTGGCTGGGCCGATCTATTACGCGTATTTGAAAAGCGAGCTCAAGCAGGTGGAGCTTGTCTAGCGGCGAACATTAAACCGTGTAGCCGCTGGCGCAGGCTGCGCCAGCGGCTACAGAGGGCGTTAGCCGTAACGTTTTTTGGCTTCAATCGCCAAGCCGCTGCCGATGCTGCCGAAGATGTTGCCTTCAACATGGCGGGCGTTTGGCAGCATGGCCGAGACGCTCTGGCGCAAGGCCGGAATACCGCTCGAACCGCCGGTGAAGAACACGGTGTCGACTTGCTCGACACCCACGCCGGCGCTGTTGAGCAACTGGGTCACGCTGTTGCGGATGCGTTCGAGCTGGTTGTCGATGGACGCTTCAAACAACGCGCGGCTCAGCTCAACGCTCAGTCCTGCCTCAACCCGGTCCAGCGGTACATGGCGGCTTTCGTTGTGGGTCAGTTCGATTTTGGTTTCTTCGATTTCCATCGCCAGCCAGTGACCGGCACGTTGTTCGATCAACTTGAACAGGCGGTCGATGCCGCCCGTGTCGACGATGTCGTAACGCATGCTGTTCAGCGCGATCTGGGTTTTCTGTGCATACACCGAGTTAATGGTGTGCCAGGTCGCCAGGTTCATGTGGTGGCTGGTCGGCATGTAAGCACCGCTTTTCATGCGGCTGCCGTAACCGAACAGCGGCATTACGCCTTGCAGGCTCAGCTGTTTGTCGAAGTCGGTCCCGCCGACGTGCACGCCGCCGGTGGCCAGGATGTCGTCCTGGCGGTTGTCCTGACCGCGACGCTCGGGTGACAGGCGCACCAGCGAGAAGTCGGACGTACCACCGCCGATGTCGACAATCAGTACCAGCTCTTCACGCTCGATGGTCGACTCATAGTCAAAGGCGGCCGCAATCGGCTCGTACTGGAACGACACTTCCTTGAAACCGATGGCGCGGGCCACGTCGGTCAGGGTGTTTTCGGCTTCCTGGTCTGCCAGCGGGTCGTCATCGACGAAAAACACCGGACGGCCCAGTACCACTTCTTCAAACTCGCGACCGGCGGTGGTTTCGGCGCGTTTTTTAAGTTGGCCGATAAACAGCCCCAGTAAGTCCTTGAACGGCATCGCTGTGCCCAGGACGCTGGTGTCGTGCTTGATCAGCTTGGAACCCAGCAGGCTCTTGAGCGAGCGCATCAGGCGACCTTCGTAGCCTTCCAGGTACTCATGCAGCGCCAGACGGCCATACACCGGGCGGCGTTCTTCAATGTTGAAGAACACCACGGAGGGCAGGGTGATCTTGTCGTCCTCGAGCGCAATGAGCGTTTCCACGCCTGGACGCAGCCAGCCGACGGTGGAGTTGGACGTGCCAAAGTCAATGCCGCAGGCACGTGCTGGAGAGGCGCTTTTCATGTCTTTCGAGTTCCGGTTAAAAAACGGCCGCGCAGTGTATGCCAGTCAGTCACATAATCGAAGCGCCACTATTCGATAATTCGCAGGTTTTAATCCACTTGAAAGACTATCCTTCATCCCCAAACTTCCAGACATGGCTTGGTAGTTGTAAGGCGATTCAGTGAGGCCCGTAGGCTGCCGATAAACTTTTGTAGCGCTGTTCAGTCACAGGATTGAGATCGGTCAATCATCAGGCTGAATATCCAGAGCATTCTGGGATGCCCAAAGCTGCGCGATATTGATAACGGATGGTGATCCTTACATGGACTTCAAAGACTATTACAAGATTCTGGGTGTCGAGCCCACGGCTGACGATAAGGCGATCAAGACCGCCTATCGCAAGCTCGCGCGCAAATATCACCCGGATGTGAGCAAAGAAAAAGACGCCGAAGAGAAGTTCAAGGACGTCAACGAAGCGTATGAGGCGCTTAAAAGCGCCGATAAACGCGCTGAATACGATGAAATGCGCAAATACGGTCAGCATGGCCAACCGTTCCAGGGGCCGCCAGGCTGGCAGGGGCACTCGAGCGGTGGCTTCGAGGATCAAGGCGATTTTTCAGACTTCTTCAGCTCGATCTTCGGATCGCGCGGCGGCGGCTTTGGTGGGCAATCTGGCCGCAGTGCGGGCCGTCGTGGGCAGGATGTTGAAATGGAATTGCCGATTTTTCTTGAAGAAACCCTGTCTGGCGAATCGAAGCCAATCAGCTTCCAGATAGGTGGTGTCAGCAAGACCCTGAACGTGAAAATCCCGGCAGGCGTGACTGACGGCGAGCGAATTCGCCTGAAAGGTCAGGGCGGTCCGGGCGTGGGTGGCGGCGCGAATGGCGATCTCTACCTGATCATTCGTTTTGCCCCGCATCCGAAGTTTGACGTCGAAGGGCACGATTTGGTGATTACTGTGCCGCTCGCACCGTGGGAAGCGGCACTGGGCACCAAGGTCGCTGTGCCGACCCTGACCAGCAAAATCAACCTGACCATTCGTCCGGACAGCCAGAGCGGCCAGCGTTTGCGCATCAAAGGCCACGGCCTGGCGGACAAAAAAGGTCAACGCGGCGATTTGTTTGCCCAATTGAAAGTGGTCATGCCTAAACACACTGACGAATCGACCAAAGCCCTGTGGGAAGCGCTTGCTGATAAAGCAGCCTTTGATCCGAGAGCCCAATGGAGTAATTGATCATGAGCAGCACCCTGATCGTTCAGCTGGACATGGAAAGGTTCTGCGAAGAGGCCAATATCCCGGCCACTTACGTGATAGAGATCGTCGAACACGGAATTATCGAACCTCAGGGCCACGCGCCCGATGCGTGGCGTTTTGAAGACTACGAACTGGTCATCGCAAAGCGTGCAGCCAAGCTGCATAAGGAGCTTGATCTGGAATGGGAAGGCGTTGCACTGGCGCTTGAACTGCTGGAGCAGGTGCAGCAACTGCGTGCTGAAAACCGTCATTTGAAGCAGCAATTGGGGCGATTTGTGGGCAGTAACCCTCAGATATGAGCGGCCGGTCGCTGACGCAGCCCACTCGGCTCGTCAGCGACCAGGTGGTGATGCGTGTTTTGGCAACATCACAGTAAAAGTCGTGCCTTCGGCCTCGGTGGAGGTGACGTCGACAGTGCCGCCGTGGGCGTTGACCGCTTCTTTTACGATGAACAACCCCAGTCCCAGGCTGGTGGAGGTGCCCGGCAGGCTGGGGTCTTCACTCGGGCTGCGCACCAACGGGTCAAACAGGGTGGCCAGCGAGTCTTCATCGATGGGCATTCCGCGGTTGTGAACCGATAACAGCACCTGCCGGGCGCCTCCGGTCAGCGTCAGGGTCACTACACGGCTCTGGCTGCCATGTTGCAACGCATTGCCTATCAGGTTTTGCAGCAGTTGGTGGATCAGGCCGCGATCCCATTCTCCCTCGACAGGCCCGTCAATGGTCAGTACCGGCTCGCAGTCCGGCTGCCCGGCGCACGCTTGCGCCAAGGCCGCGCGGCAAGCGTCTCCCAAGTCCATAGGCACCGGCTCGATGGGCAATTGGCTGCCCAGGCGACTGCGCACAAACGCCAGTAAATCACTGACCATCGAGCCCATGTGCCGCGTACCGTTTTTGATTGCGCTCACATATTTCAAGGCATCGGCGTCCAGCTTGGCTTTACGCACCAGCATTTCAGTGGACATGCTCACCGCCTGCAGCGGCGCGCGCAGGTCGTGGCCCAAAATGGCCAGAAATATATCGCGCGAACGACTGACCTGTTCGGCATAGGCCGCGGTGGATTCGGCCAGCGCTTCATCGATGGCCTCGTTAAAGCGAATCATGTCCTGCAAGTGGGCGGGCTCCGGCGCCTGCAGGCTGTCGACCCACAGACGGATCACACAGGCGCGCAAATGGCGAAATTCGGCCGTCATTTGCACCAGATCGAAGCCAACAGTGTGGCGCAGTTCGCCATGACTGGCGGCGGCTATGTCCAGCGCGGGCGTTTTATCAAGATCTTCACCCTCAGCCTTGGCCTGTTGCTCGCTGGCTGTTTGCGCGGTGTTCATGTCTCGCGCTGCCGCCAGCAGAATGACCTTGGCATGATCGCGCAAGGCTTCGCTGTCCATCGTCTGTGCGGCGGGCGAGATGGTTTCGGCAAATCGCTCCCATTCATCGACGATGCGGTCAACGTTTTGCACGATGAAGGGTGATAGGCGAATAGCCATGTACGTGCTCCAGGAGCAGTGGTCTTAAAGGTGGCGCATCTTAGCCTTTAACGTGATTTTGTAATACAACCGCTCCTCCGCAGACCTCTTAGAGCGGATATATAGATACCGCTAGAGGCTTCAAGCGCTTCGATAACCTGATGACTTCATCATTTATCGAGAAGATTTCCATGTCTGAATCCACAGGTCGTATTTTGCCTGACGGCGCCACGCCTATCGCAGAAGGGCACCATTATGATGTTTTGAAAAAAGCCATTCCTGCGTCCTTGCTGGATGCCAGTGCTGAGCGACGGGCCTCGCTCAAAAGCCTCTCACCCCGCATACCAAGCTGGTATGCCAGTATGACCCCGGGGCAAAAAAAATACCTCAAACCCTTAATTGACGCGCGATTGACGTCGCAAAACGCCCTGGATCAGCACCTGAGTAAAGTGCAATCCCTTGAGGCGTTTGCGCAGCCGCTGCTGGACGCTGCGCTAAAAGCCAAAGGCTTAACCTTGGACGTGACGCAGGTGTACCTGCGGCTCTATGTGCCCGCTGTAGATGCCTTTGGTGTAAAGACTGGAGGGTACAGCGCACGCACCCTGTCATTGCTGCAAGCGGCACTGCACAATTTTGAACAGCCTGAAACTGAAGCGAATTACTTTGGTCCAGAGTCAACTTTTATTACACCCCCCGATCACCTGGGGCGATTTCAGCTCTATAGCACCTCACTGAAAATCGAGACCTTTGCCCAGCTGTGCCGTGATCTCGATATTGGCGCTCAATATCAGGCGTATCTCAAACCGTTCCTGGCCCCGGACGAACCGGTATCCCAAGGCGTGCTGGAGCACCGTTTCTTCACCCAAAAAAAAGCCATGCTCAAGCTGGATGCGCAGATTGCCTTGTACAAAAAGGATATTTCTCGCCAGGACTATGAAGCCATCCAGTTCGTGATCAACGGTGAGCGCAACATACAAATTGATGAGCAGCAACTGTGGTATCGCACCCCCTGTGTGATGGGGATTAAGTTGCATGGTTGCGTGGAGTTTTCTTTTTGCGAGAAAGACCGATACCCCACTGATCTCATTGTCTGGATTCCTGGCGATCCCGAGCACCCCCTCAAATGGTATGCCTCTTATGATGATTTTCGTGACGAGCTGGTGCGCAAGCTCACGGCTCGAAGCACAACGTTAAGGCAGACTACTTTTACGCCGTATCAAGATTTTCTTAGCCGATTCATCACGCAAAGTGACCGCCCTTATTTCTACAAGCGCCTAACCGAGCTGATCGAGGACGCTCCTGATCAGCCTTGGGGGGTGGAGTGGTTCCGTTCCGAAAAAACGCAATGGTGGATCCATGCTCTGGCGCCGCAAGTGTCGTTGGCGCTGATCGTCCCGGCCAACCCTGAGCGCCATCAACGACGTGTTCTGAAAGACCATCCGTCGATCAATGTCTACTCCACCACGATGAACGACGCAGGCCTCTGGGTCGACCTTGATCTGTGGAGCGAACTGCTCAAAGAGATGCGCACCAAAACCTTTGCCGATGCGCAAACCATGGCCATTTCTACCGCGATGGCAGATGCCAATAACCATTCATTACGCGTTTCGCACTACCTGAACATCGGATTGTTTGCAGTCAATCTGGTGGCGATGGTTATTCCGCCATTGGGCGAGATCATGATGGTGGTGATGGCAGGGCAATTGCTCTACGAAACCCTGGAGGGGTTTGTTGAGTGGAGCCAGGGCGATCAGGAGGCGGCGTGGGCTCACCTCAGCGACGTGCTGGAAAACCTGGCGACCCTGGCGGTTGGCGCGGGTGTGTTTCATGTGGCTTCGCCGGTGATTGAACGGCTCAAAGTGATCGTGTTTGCCGATGGCTCACTCAAACTGTGGAACGCGGACCTGAGCCCCTATGAGCGCTCGATTGAAATTCCTCAGACCGACTTGCCGGATGAGTCGGGTCTGTACACGGTCAACAGGCAAACGGTGCTACCGCTCGAAGGTAAAAACTATGTGCTGCAACGCGACCGCCTTTCCGATCATTACCGCGCCCGGCACCCCACTGACCCACATGCCTACAACCCTGAGTTCACCCATCTGGGGTATGGCGTATGGGTGCATGAGGGCGAACAACCGCTGACCTGGGACCTTGCGAAGCTAAAAAGTCGCCTTGGGACATTGAGCGCCGATATTAGCGACACCGATTTCAATCACGTTCTCAAGGTCTGTGATGTTGAGGAAGGTGGTCTGCGGCGCATGTACGTCGAGCGCGAACCCGTACCCGGCAAGTTGGTGGACACCCTGGGCCAGTTCAAGGCATACGCCAAGGCGATGAAGGCCGTTGCTGAAACGCGGGCGGGGCGCCTTTCACCGGAGCTGTGTACGTATAGCGTCATCTTTACCGCCGAGATGCCGGGTTGGCCGTCGGGCAAAGCCTTCGATGTCTATGACGCGGCTTTACCTCAAGTCAAAGCCAAGCGTTACGGCAGTGCCAGCGCGACGGGCATTGATGTCATCACTATCAGCCGAGAAGAGTTGATGGCCGGAAAGTTGCCGGAGCAGGTGACAAAGGCACTGAGTGTGCCGGAAATGGAGGCGATGCTGGGGTCGCAGACGCCCTCTGACGCGGGCCAGCGAGCACTTGATTTCCAAAAGCAACTGGCCCAGCACATGGAAAAAAATATCCATCGCCTGTTCACCAGTTTGTATGACGAGCCCGTGCTGGACAGCATGCCGGCCAGCGAAACCCTGCGACTGATCAAGCGGATGTATTCCAGACTGACGACGGCTATGGCGCAACGGCTAGTGGCTGAAGCCAGTCCCGCAGAAACTGTTCGGTTTAAAGAGGGAAGGATATCTCTGCGCCTGCTCGAGATTGGGCGCCGATGGCAGCGAGAAGCGCGATTGTCTTCCGCTTATTCAGGGTTGCATCTGGAGGGCTTGATAACGGCCGATACCGAAAATCTGGTGTTGAACTCGCTCGAACATCTGCCTGGCTGGACAAACAATCTGCGTATTGAGGTGCGTAATAACACCTTCAGTGGCAGGTTGAGGGCCAGTGTCGGGCAGAGTGACGCGAGTGACAAAAAGGTACTGGTCCGAACCGGGGAGGGCCGCTACGTTGCGCATGATCAAAGGGGCGAAATACTGTCCGCCGAGGGTAATCTGTATAACAGCCTGCAACATGCTTTGCCGGATGCTTACCGCAAAGCGTTGGGGGTGCCCAGCGTGGGTGAATGGGGGGCGTTGAAAGAAAAGATCCAGCAGCACCCAGTGCCGCGCCCTTATCTGCGCAATGTGTTACGCATCACGCAGGATAATCCTCCTGCTTTTGGGCCAGATCCGCGCTGGCCAGATGGTCGATTGGGTTATGGGCTCAGTGGCCGTGGCGCAGTGGGTAATACCCTCGACCATGAAGAGAGCCTGAAAGTCCGGGTCAAGAAGCTGTACCCAGGGATTAGTGATCAAGCAGTATCGAAATTTATGACCCAGGAAGGGGAAAGGCCTGATGTACGTATTCGGGCGTTGGAGAAAGAGTTAAATGACCTGGATACCACTCTCGAGCGATGGATCACTTCGGATATTGACGGGGTAAAACCAGGGGAAGGGGAAGACGCCAGTGTATGGGACCGTCAGCGTGTTGTCCTCAAACATAGACATGCGGTGAAGAGCATGCTCAAAAGAGCCTGGCATCGATCAGGGGCCGCGCATATAGACACGGCAAGGAACCGCTATTTAGGCCAGGCGCTGAAATTCACGGAGCCGGGGATGGGGCCTGTACTGGAGTCCTTACCGCCCCTGACAGCAGACTTTGGTCATGTGTCGCAATTGATCCTGGACAATATAGGCGCGACAGATGGCATTGATGGCTTTATTTCTCAATTTAGCCGACTGAAAATGTTGGATATCACGAGGGGCGAATTGACCCTCCTTCCCCCTGCGATCGGGCAGATGCGGCATTTGCAAAGGCTTGATCTGTCGTCCAACCACATCGTGCTGACGCTCGAGTCTGTGAGCCAGTTGAGTCGACTGCACCTTATGCAATATTTGACGCTGCAGAAGAACCTCATCAACCTGCCCCCGGACATCAGTAAAATGCCAAAACTGATGGGTTTGGACCTAAGAGAGTGCAGGGTCAGTGAGTGGCCTAAAGGGTTATTGGCGTCTGAACGGCCGCGAGAATTTCAGCTTTTCCTGGACGACAACCCCATTTCGACGATCCCTGATGTAGCGCCCGGCTCCCATAAAGCCAACACCTTGGCCCGAGCGATAGTGAATTACGATGACTTGCGATTTGAAGTTGTCCAGAAGTTGAAACTCTACAGGGAGGCCCTTGGGCTTGATCCTGAACGCCAATTACCCCCGGCTCATGAAGGGGGCAGTGGAGATTGGCTGCGTGGGTTAAAGCCCGAAGAGGTGAAGACGAATCAAGAAGTATGGAACCGCATAGAGGATCAACATGGTTCAGAACCTCTGTTCAATCTCTTTAGGCAGCAGGCGGATAACGCCAAATATCGTCCAAGCAAGGCCATTCTGGACATACAGGGCAAAGTCTGGCGGATGCTCAACGCGTTGGATGATAGCGAGACGCTTCGCGACAGGATTTTCCTGATGGCCAAGGCTCCCGCCACCTGTGTAGATGCCGGCGCACAGCTTTTTAATGCCTTGGGTGTCGAGGTGTTGTTGGATGACGCCTACCGGGCACCCCAGCCATGGTTGGTCAGACTGGAGGTCTTTGACCTGGCAAGAGGTAAGGCACGCCTTAATAAATTAGGGGAAATTGCCCGCGCGCGGATTAAAGAGCTCGAGGATCAGGGCTATCGACTGCCGATCTATGATGAGAACGGCGACCCTGAGCCTAACCTGCGTGACGGAGTCAGAGTGAGGGACATCGATGAAGTCGAGATATACCTTAAATACACCACCTCACTGGCAGAGAGGCTGGATCTACCTTGGGAAACCGCCGATATGGTATTCCCTGAAAGTTTTGTGACCGACGCGATGATCGAGGCCGCATACCGCACCGTAAGGGCTCTGGAAGAAGGGACAGGGTTGCGCAATCAATTGGTTGAGCTGCCCATGTGGATGGATTTTCTGGAACGTTCCGAACCTTCTGCGTTTGAGCCTTTGAAAAAGAAAATAGACGCATTGACTAATTTAAAGGTCGCGCAAGAAAAACTGGTCGAGCAGGGCGCTTCGTTGTCCGAGAAAAAGAAGGCGGTGCTGCGCCAGGAGATACAGGCGGACGCAGCCACACTTTCACTCAAAGCGGCCCCGGGTGAGGTGCTCAGTGATGATGATTACTATGCGAAATTGACCGCTCTAGATGGGGAGGTAAAGGCCTTGAGGGTATCTCTGACTGATAAGGTGATTAAGCCTCGCGAATAAGGGCTTGAATCGCGCAGAGGCAGCACCTGGCGGCCGCTGCGACGGCGAATGCAAGAATCGGCGCCTGCTCGTTCCCACTTCACTACATAGATAACGCTTTACATGGATTGCCCCTCGATAAGCTGAGGATTCAGACATTTCGAGGGTCAACCATGACTGATTCAAATCCTCCTGCGTCACCCATCTTTATGCAGCCGGCGCGCCAAGGGCGTCATGATGCCTTCCTCAAACGCTCATTTCCCCCATGGCTGATCGATGCCAGCATTAAGCGAAAGGCCCAGCTCAAAAACATCAAGCCCGATGTTATCGACTGGTACACCGCTTCGACCAAGACGCAAAAAGCGCAGCTCAAATCCTTGTTCGAACTCAAATTTGTCTCTCATAACAAGTGGGAACAGCACTTGATAGGGCTGCAACCGGCTCAAGCCTTTGCGCGACCTTTGCTAGAAGCCGCACTAAAAACCGCAGGCTATAACCTGCCCGTAAACGATGTGTATATAAGGCTTTATACGCCCGCGGTGGATGTCTTTGGGGTCACAACGGGTGGCTACGGCGTGCGTACCATGTCATTGCTGCAAGCGGCGCTGCACAACTTCGAGAGCTCTGAAACGCACGCTCATTATTTTGCTGACGGTTCAGGTTTTATCACTCGGCCTGATGCACAGGGGCGATTTAATGCTTTTAGTACCTCGCTTACGATAGAGGCGTTTACCCAACTGTGTCGTGACCTTGATATTGGCGCTCACTACCTGGCGCATCTTCAAGCGCACCTGTCCCCCCAGGATCCCGTGCCTCAAGGCATTCTGGAGCACCGCTACATCACCCAGCAAAAAGCCATGCTCAAGCTGGATGCGTACATTGCCTTGCTCAAAGGCGATATTGACGCCAGCAGCCATAGCTTGATGCAGCGAGTGATCGACGGTGAGCGCAACATCAAAGTGGGCGAACAGCACGTGTGGATGCGAACGCCCACTGTGATGGGGATTTTGTTGCATGGCTGTGTGGTGTTTTCTTTTAGTGAAAAAAACCGATACGCCACGCGCCTCATTGCCTGGATTCCAGGCGACCCTGAGCATCCCCTGAAGGGGTATGCCTCTTATGATGATTTTCGCGACGAGCTGGTGCGCAAGCTCACTGAGCGCAGTACGACGTTAAGGCAGACTGGTTTCACCCCCTATCAGGCGTTTCTTAGCCGGTTTATCCAGCAAAGTGATCGGCCTTATTTCTACAAGCGCTTGACCGAGCTGATCAAGGACGCCCCTGATCAACCTTGGTTGGTGGAGTGGTTAGGTTCCGAAAACACCCAGTTCTGGGTCCGCGCATTAGCACCGCAAGTGTCGCTGGCGATTTACGTACCGCCCAACCCTGAAGTCCATAAACGCCGCGTTCAGGCTGAACATCCGTCCATCAAGGTCAATGCCACCACGATGAACGGCGAAGATCCCTGGGTAGATCTTGATCTGTGGAGCGCAAGGCTCAAAGAAATGCGCACCCTGGCTTTTGCCAATGCGCCAGCCACTGCGGTGCCCACTGCGTTGGCTGATGCCAATAACGACTCGTTGCGTACGACGCACTACCTGAACATCGGACTGTTTGCACTCAACCTGGTGTCTATGGTGATTCCGCCCTTGGGGGACGTCATGATGGTGGTGATGGTGAGCCAATTACTGGACGAAATCATCGAGGGAATCCATGAGTGGGCTGATGGAGAGAGGGACGCCGCTTGGGCGCACATCAGTGATGTGCTTCAAAATTTAGCGACCCTGGTGATCGGTGCCGGCGTCTTTCACGTCGCATCGCCGATTATCGAAAACCTCAAAAAAATCACCTTGCCCAACGGCAAGCAAAGGCTTTGGAACACTGACCTGCGGCCCTATGAGCACGCTATTGGTATTTCTCCTGACGCCTTGCCCGATGAGTCGGGGCTTTACACCCTCAATGGGCAGAAGGTGCTACCGCTGGACGGTAAAACCTATGTGCTGGAGTCCAACCCCGTTACCGGGCACTACAGCGCCCTTCATCCCTTTGAGCCGGATGCGTATAAGCCCGAGTTCAAACACAGCGGGCATGGGGTATGGGTGGCTGAAGACGAACAACCTCTGACCTGGAAACGTCGCACGCTGAAACGTCGTTTGGGCCCATTAACCACAGGCCTGCTGGACAAAGAGCTGGAGCTGATGCTCAACGTGTGTGAGGTGCGAAGCGCTGATCTGCGGCGCATGTATGCCGAGGGTGAGCCGATACCGGTCTTGCTGTTGGAAAACCTGCGCCAGTATCAGGCTTACGCCAAGGCCAGACAGGCGGTCCAGGAAGTCCGTGCTACTCGTATGTCCTTTGAACTCTGCAGCTATGCGGCCGCTTTTACGGTTGAAATGCCGGGATGGCCGGCGTCCAAAGCCATCGACGTGTTTGATCCACTTCAACCCAACGGCCAGGTCACGCGTTATGGCAGCGCTCAAGCTGCGCAAGCGGATGTGCTCACACTCAACTGGACTCAATTGATGGCAGGCGAACTGCCGGCGCGCGTGGTTGACGCTTTGAGCCTGCCGCAACTTGAAACCCTGATGGGCAATCGCGCACCGCATACTCGCGAAGATCGTTTGAACATGTTCAAAGGGCTGCTCAGCGAGCACATGGAAAACAATATTCAGCGCCTGTTTGCCAGCTTGAGTGAGGCCCCGATAACCGCAGGCGATCCTGCGCGACCCGCGATTGAATTGATTAAGCGGCTATTTCCCAGCCTCTCGACCACAGTGGTTCGTCGACTGCTGGCGCAGGCGAGTGCTGACGAAATCAAACGGCTGGCGACGGGCAGGGTGCCGTTGCGTCTGCTTGAACTGGCCCGAACCTTACAGCGCAATACCCGGCTATCCACTGCTTATTTAGGTTTGTTTCTGGATGGCTTGGTAAAGGCCGACACTGAAATTCTGGTCTTGAATACCTTGAAAAATTTGCCGGGCTGGAGAAGAGACCTGCGTCTGGAAGTACGCGAGGGTGATTTCACAGGTGCTCTGCGTGCCAGCATTGGCTCGAGGGACAGCAACCATCGAAAAGTGCTGGCCAGAATATCGGATGGCAAATACCGGGCTTTGGATGAAGAGGGCAATCATCTGAGCAGTGTGTGCGATTTTTACAGCAGCCTGCAGCACGCCCTTCCAGATAACTATCGAAAAGCGCTTGGGGTGCCCCACGTCAATCAAGATCTTAAGTTAAAGAAAATTTTGACGCGCCACGCGCTACCCCGTGCCCAGCTACAACGGCTGCTGAAGATCAAGCCTGAGTCGCGCCCCTTTTTTCTGCCGCCTCGGCGTTTGGTCAGTGGCAAGTTGGGGTATTTGCTCAGTGGTACGGGCGTGCTTGCTCAGGACGACGCTCAAGCCGCTGCGATGAAGGTTCGATTGGGACGGCTTTATCCTGCATTCACCTACGGCGATATCACTGGTTTTTTTCAGCTTCACGGTGCAGGCGCGCCCCTGCGGCTTCAAGCATTGGAAGTGGAGTTCGAATCCCTGGACACCACGCTTTGGCAATGGGTCTATTCACCCATCGACGGTGAGCCAGTCAGCGTTAACCCCAACCCGATACAGCAACGCACCCTGCGGCTCAGGCATCAAGTGCGCGAGCGCCTTGAGCATGCCTGGCGTCGCTCAGGCACGCAGCACTTTGACTCGGCAGGGCAATACCTGGGCCAGCATCTGAGTTTTTCGCTTGAAGGCATGGGGCCGATTCTGCAAAGCCTGCCACAGCTTGGCACTCCCTTTAGCCATGTCAGCAAGCTGAATGTGTCAGGCGCCGCCGTAACCGACGCGATTGGCGTGTTCCTCTCCCACTTTAAACAGTTGCGGGAACTGGACGTGGCCGGGGCGTCTTTGACTCATTTGCCGTCGGCCATAACGGACATGTCCTTTCTGGAGAGGCTCAATCTCAAAGGCAGCGCGATTGTTCTGACCCCGCAGACGGGCGCCCGGTTACGAGGCTTGACCCGGCTGCGTGAGTTGAACCTTGAGAATTGCCCCCTGGGCTTGCCACCGGATATCAGCCGTATGCCTGACCTGTCGCGGCTGACCTTGACCCATTGCAACCTTGACCGCTGGCCTGTGGGGCTCCTGGCTCACTCGCGCGCGCGGGAGTTCAGGCTGTATCTGGACAAGAACCCGCTCAGTCATATTCCAGATGTAGCGCCGGGGTCGGAAAAAGCGGCGACCGTTGCGCGAACTTATTTGAGCGTCGATGACGTGTCCCGTGAGGTGCTTGAACGTTACAACCTGTATAGCGAGTCGGTGGGTATAGAGCGGCCCCGACTTCTTCCTGCGGGCGTTGAAAGTGATAGCCGTCACTGGATCAGTGGCTTGTCGCCCGATCAGGTGGCCACGCATCAGGCGTTGTGGAACCTTGTCGAGGAGCAACCGGGCTCTGGTCCCTTTTTCGATGTGCTGCGCGATCAAGCCCGCCACTTTGAGCTGCGCACGGATGCGTTCAAGCAAGACCTTAGGGGCAAAGTCTGGCGCATGCTGGAAGCGATAACGCAAAGCGCTGAACTGCGCGACACCTTGTTCGAGATGGCCGCAGCCCCTTTTTTCTGCGTGGATGCGGGAGCGCAGTTGTTCAATGCCATGGGGGTCGAGGTCCTGTTGCATGAGGCCTATAGCGGCCCGGCAGCAGAGGTGGGAGGAGAAATTTTGGCCCTGGCCAAAGGCAAGGTTCGTCTGGATGAGTTGGGACGAATTGCCAGGGCGCGCGTGCGGGAGCTTGAAGCCCAGGGGCGTCAACACCCGGAATATGATGCAAGCGGTCAACGGGTTATCCACCTCGATAGTCAGGGCAGGCGAGTGCGCGACATCGACGAGGTGGAAATTTACCTGACCTACACCGCTCAGTTGGCTGAAAGACTGAATTTGCCTTGGCAATACCCCGAAATGGCGTTCCCGGAGGCTGATGTAACCCCCGCCATGGTAGAGCGTGCTTACGTACGCGTGAAAGCGCTGGACGAGGGCGACCTGGTTGATCAGTTGCTGGACCAACCCATATGGACTGAGTATGTGAAAGGAGCGCATGCGTCGGCTTTCGCCTCGGTGAGGGAGAGAATACTCGCCTTGACCGAGTTGCAAGTTGCACAACGTGACTGGGTAGAAGGGGTGGGTTTAACGGAGCAACAGCGGGCCGAATTACGCACCACCATCGAAGCCGCTGGCCGGTTATTGGGTAAGTCTAGCGATGAGGTCGCGCCGGGCAGGCTGATGTCCAACATGGTCTACGACATCGCCATGGACGCGCTGGTCGCTGAAGAGCGCGAGGTGATGTATGACTTGACAGCCAGCGTCAGCAGGCCGTCGCTGGATTCGATCTGGGGTTATAGCGATTCAGATTCGGACGTTTGAATAGGCCTGCAGGAGTTACTCCTCAGTACGCCTGCAGGTGAGTAGGTCAAAATAAAAAATAACGTTGCGCCATGGGCAGCACGTCTGCCGGCTCACACCACAGCAACACACCATCGGCCTTGACCTGATAGGTCTGTGGGTCGACTTCAATGTTGGGCAAATAACCGTTGTGGATCAGGTCGGTTTTTTGCACGTCGCGACAGCCTTTGACCACGGCGATTTGCTTTTGAAGCCCGAGAGTTTCCGGCACCCCCGCATCAAATGCCGCCTGGCTGATAAACGTCAGGCAGGTGGCATGCCGCGAGCCGCCATAGCTGGCGAACATCGGTCGATAGTGAACCGGCTGGGGGGTAGGAATCGAGGCGTTGGCATCGCCCATCAAGCTCGACGCAATCGCCCCACCCTTGAGAATCAATGTCGGTTTAACCCCGAAAAACGCCGGACGCCACAGCACCAGGTCGGCCCACTTGCCCACTTCAATCGAGCCCACTTCATGGCTCACACCGTGGGTAATCGCCGGGTTGATGGTGTACTTGGCGATGTAACGCTTGACGCGAAAGTTGTCGTTGCCGGGAGCGTCTTCGAGCAGGGGGCCGCGTTGTTTCTTCATCTTGTCGGCGGTTTGCCAGGTGCGGGTGATCACCTCACCCACACGGCCCATCGCCTGGCTGTCAGAACTGATCATCGAGAATGCGCCCAGGTCATGCAGGATGTCTTCGGCGGCGATGGTTTCGCGGCGAATGCGGCTTTCGGCGAACGCCACGTCTTCGACAATGCTGGGGTCCAGGTGATGGCAAACCATCAGCATGTCGAGGTGTTCGTCGATGGTGTTGCGGGTGAAGGGCCGGGTCGGGTTGGTCGAACTGGGCAGCACGTTAGTCAAGCCACACGCCTTGATGATGTCCGGGGCATGCCCGCCGCCCGCACCTTCGGTGTGGTAGGTGTGGATGGTGCGACCCTTGAAGGCGGCCAGGGTGGTTTCGACAAAGCCCGACTCGTTCAGCGTGTCGCTGTGAATCGCCACCTGCACGTCGTACAGGTCAGCCACGCTCAGGCAGTTGTCGATAGAGGCGGGCGTAGTGCCCCAGTCTTCATGCAGCTTGAGGCCGATGGCCCCGGCTTCGACCTGCTCGATCAGCGGCTGAGGCAAGCTGGCGTTACCCTTGCCCGTGAAGCCCATGTTCATCGGGAACGAATCGGCGGCTTGTAGCATGCGCGCCATGTGCCACGGGCCGGAGGTGCACGTCGTGGCGTTGGTGCCTGTGGCGGGGCCGGTGCCGCCGCCGATCATGGTGGTCACGCCGCTGTTGAGCGCTTCTTCGATCTGCTGCGGGCAGATGAAGTGAATGTGCGTGTCGATGCCGCCTGCGGTGAGGATCATGCCTTCACCGGCGATGACTTCCGTGCTGGCGCCAATGGCGATGGTCACGTTGGGCTGGATGTCCGGGTTACCGGCTTTGCCGATGGCGTGGATACGACCGTTTTTGAGGCCCACATCGGCTTTGACGATACCCCAGTGATCAATGATCAGGGCGTTGGTGATCAGCGTGTCGACCACTTCGGCGGCGAGCAATTGGCTTTGGCCCATGCCGTCACGAATCACCTTGCCGCCGCCAAATTTTACTTCTTCACCGTAGGTGGTGAAGTCTTGCTCGACCTCGATCCACAGTTCGGTGTCGGCCAAACGAACCTTGTCACCTACAGTCGGGCCGAACATATCGGCGTAAGCCTGGCGGGAAATTTTCATGGTGTGTTCCTAAGCGTCACTCGCTTTGTCGTCGCTGCCGAAGGCTGCGAGGGGATATGTCAGGGATTTGGGAAAACGGGTTGCGGTGCAACCCTTCGCAGCCCTCGTCAGCGACTGCGTGCGCGGCTCAATCCAGATTGCCCATCACGCGCCCGGCAAAGCCGAACACTCGGCGTAGCCCAGCCAGTTCCACCAGTTCCACTTCGCGGGTCTGACCCGGTTCAAAGCGCACCGCAGTGCCCGCCGGGATGTTGAGGCGCATGCCGCGGCTGTCGCCACGGTCAAACATCAGGGCGTCGTTGGTTTCGAAAAAGTGGTAGTGCGAGCCGACTTGAATCGGTCGATCGCCCCGGTTGGACACGCTGAGCCTGTGGGTGCGGCGACCGACGTTGAGTTCGATCTCGCCCGCTTCAATCCGATATTCGCCAGGAATCATTGCGGCTCACTCAAGGTTTTGTAGTAGATGGCCGTTGGGCTGTAATGGCCGTTGGGGCTTTGGCAGTAGTTGGGCAATTCGCCGACGCGGGTGTAGCCCAAAGCGCTGTAGAAGTTTTCGGCAGGTGAACCGGCTTCGGTGTCGAGGTGCAGCAGGCCGCGTTTTTGCTCGCGTGCCCCTTGCTCCAGGGCGTGGATCAGCACTTGGCCCAAGCCACGGCGGCGCACTTCGTTGAGCACCAGCAGCTTTTGCACTTCGGCGCGGTTCAGGCCATTGGTCTTTTGGCACAGCGCCAATTGCACGCTGGCCAGCACACGCTGCTCTTCAACCAGCACCCACAACAGCAGGTTGCCTTGATCCAGTTGTGCACACACTTCGTCGAAGTAGCGATTGGCCTGTGGCCGATCCAGGTCGTCCATAAAACCGACCGAAGCACCCTGCTTCACGGCGTCGAGCAGCAACACGATCAAGTCTTCACGGTATTGGGCAAAGGTCGAGGCTGTGACTTGAATCACGTGTTCGGCATTCATTGGCCGCGCTCCTGAGGTGGCAGTGCGCCGGGGTTGAGCATCAGTTGCATAAAGGTCAGGTCGAGCCAGCGACCGAATTTGATGCCGACCTGCGGCATGCGCCCGCTGGTGACGAAGCCCAGCTGTTTATGCACGTGAATCGAGGCGGCATTGGCGCTTTCGATGGCCGCGACCATCACGTGCTTGTCACAGGCTCGGGCGCGCTTGATCAGTTCGGCCAGCAACTGTGGGCCGAGGCGCTTGCCGCGCTGCTCGGGGTGCACGTACACCGAGTGCTCGACCGTGTGGCGAAACCCTTCAAAGGGTCGCCAGTCACCAAACGAGGCGTAACCCAGAGGGATATTGGCGGCGTCGACAATCACCAGAATCGGATAGCCCTGCGCCTGGCGGGCGTTGAACCATTGCTGACGGTTATCGAGGTCGACGGTTTGCTCGTTCCAGATGGCGAGGGTGTTGAGCACCGCATCGTTGTAAATCTCGCGAATCGCCGGCAGGTCAGCCGGGACGGCATCACGAATGACATAAGACATGGTGCCGCCTCAAGCAATGGGTTGGTGGACAGTGACCAGTTTGGTGCCATCCGGGAAAGTGGCTTCGACCTGAATGTCGGGGATCATTTCCGGGATGCCTTCCATCACTTGCTCACGCGTCAGCAGCGTTGTGCCGTAGTACATCAACTGCGCCACTGTGCGGCCATCGCGGGCGCCTTCGAGCAGGGCGGCAGAGATATAGGCGATGGTTTCCGGGTAATTGAGTTTCACGCCCCGGGCCAGTCGACGCTCAGCCAACAGGCCGGCGGTGAAGATCAGCATCTTGTCTTTTTCGCGTGGAGTCAGGTCCATGGTGGCGTCCGTGTTTGAAAAGTTTTAAAAAGTGGTGATGACTCAACCTGTGAGAGCGGGTATTGCTCTCACGTGCTCCAAATTCGCGGTGCCAGCGCCTCGCGTCCCAGCAATGCCGGGCGCAGCAAGCGCCATAAATCAATCAGCCAGCCACGCGCCTGCAAGGTTTCGCCCGCCAGGCACCGCGCCACCAGCAACCCCGGCAATTGGGTCAAATCCCCGCGCACCGGGTTCGGCAAGCTGCGGCAGGCTTCCAGCAACTCAGCGCTGATTTCCCCCGTGACCAACAACGTTGCAAACACCGGATTGCCGTCCAGCCCGATGGGCGAGTCCAGCAGCCCGTCGTCGCCGACAATGCGCTGGCGCTCATGCCAGAGTAATTGGCCGTCGCGGCGAATAGCCAGTCCAGACTGAAAGTGCCCGCGCTCAAAACGCTCGCCACTGGCCAGTCTGCCTAACGCCACCATGTCCCAGTAAAACAGCCGTGCATCGCCTTCAAGCTCAATGCGGGTGCTGATTTCGGCCTGGGCCGCGCTGAAGACGATGGTTTCTTGTGGCAGCCATTCCAGGGTCGCGCCGGCCGCTACCTTGAGTTCGACGGTTTGATAGGCTGGGCCCGCCGCGCGATACCACTTGGCCGCGCCGGGGCTGGTGAGTTGCGCCCAGGCATCGGGGCCGACACTGGCGCGGATGTCCAGCCGGTCACCGCCCGCAATCCCGCCGGGCGGGTGCACGATGATGTGCTGGCACACCTGCGGACCTTCGGCGTACAGGTGCTTTTGCACCCGCAGCGGGCCAAAGTGGCGGCGCAGGGTCGGGCGTGTGCTGTCACCGAAGCGGCCATAGCCCAGCTCCAGCTCGGCATGCCAGTTGGGGGTGAACAGCGCGGTGTTGGCAGGCACGTTCATATGTAGGACTTTTTACCCGGAAAGAGTGACAGATTAAATCGTCACCAGCCCGCGCACACCCTCTGTTTGCATATTTTCACCACGGCCTTGCTGCACGATTTCACCGCGCGACATCACCAGGTAGTGATCAGCCAATTCTTCGGCGAAGTCGTAGAACTGCTCCACCAGCAAAATCGCCATGTCGCCGCGTGCCGCGAGCATTTTGATTACCGCGCCGATCTCCTTGATCACCGAGGGTTGAATGCCTTCGGTGGGTTCGTCGAGAATCAGCAGGCGCGGGCGGCTGGCCAATGCGCGGCCAATGGCCAGTTGTTGCTGTTGACCACCGGACAAGTCGCCGCCGCGCCGGTGCTTCATCTGCAGCAATACCGGGAACAATTCGTAGATAAACGCCGGCACCTCTTTGGCTTCGGAGCCGGGGAAGCGTGACAGGCCCATCAGCAGGTTTTCTTCTACGGTCAGGCGCCCGAAAATCTCGCGGCCCTGGGGCACGTAAGCGATACCGGCGTGCACCCGTTGGTGGGGTTTGAGCGTGGTGATGGTCTTGCCTTCCCATTGCACCCGGCCCTCTTTGACCGCCAGCAAACCCATCAGGCACTTGAGCAGCGTGGTCTTGCCCACACCATTGCGGCCCAGTAGGCACGTCACTTCACCCACGTTGACCTCAAACGTCAGGCCTCGAAGAATGTGGCTGCCGCCGTAGAACTGATGAAGCTTTTCGACTTGAAGCATGTTCGGATTCCTTTTGACGTGCGGCTACAGGTTCTCTACCTACCCAGATAAACCTCAATAACCCGCTCATTCGCCTGCACCTGTTCCAGCGAGCCTTCGGCCAGCACGCTGCCCTGGTGCAACACGGTCACGTGGTCGGCAATCGAGCCCACAAAGCCCATGTCGTGTTCCACCACCATCAACGAGTGCTTGCCCGCAAGGCGTTTGAACAGCTCGGCGGTGAACTCGGTTTCGGCGTCGGTCATGCCGGCCACCGGCTCGTCCAGTAGCAACAGTTGCGGGTCTTGCACCAGCAGCATGCCGATCTCCAGAAATTGCTTCTGGCCGTGGGACAACAACCCCGCCGGGCGCTGCGCCGAGTGGGTCAGGCCAATGGTGTCGAGCACTTCGCCGATGCGCTCTTTTTGTTCACCGGTGAGCTTGGCGCGTAGGCTGGCCCATACCGATTTGTCGGTTTTCTGCGCCAGTTCGAGGTTTTCATACACGCTCAAGGCTTCAAAAACGGTGGGCTTTTGAAACTTGCGGCCAATCCCGGCCTGGGCGATTTGTACTTCGCTCATCTGCCGCAAATCCAGGGTTTCACCAAACCAGGCCTGGCCTTCGCTGGGCCGGGTCTTGCCGGTGATAACGTCCATCATCGTGGTTTTACCGGCACCGTTGGGGCCGATGATGCAGCGCAATTCACCCACGCCGATGTACAGGTTGAGGTTGTTCAGCGCCTTGAAGCCATCGAAGCTGACGCTGATGTCTTCCAGTGTGAGGATGGTCCCGTGGCGGGTGTTGAGTCCCGGTTTGACGCGCTGGCCAAAGCTGATGGCATCGCGGCTGCTGCCGGCGTCTTTGTTCGGGTCGAGGACAGGTTCGAGCATGACATTCCTCATTGTTCGCCCTTCTTCTTCAGCAGGCCGATCACGCCTTTGGGCAGGTACAGGGTCACGATGATGAACAGCGCGCCCAGGAAGAACAGCCAGTATTCAGGGAAAGCCACGGTGAACCAGCTCTTCATGCCGTTGACCACGCCAGCGCCCAGCAACGGTCCAATCAAGGTGCCGCGCCCGCCCAAGGCCACCCACACGGCGGCTTCGATGGAGTTGGTCGGTGACATTTCGCCGGGGTTGATGATGCCCACTTGTGGCACATACAGCGCTCCGGCCAAGCCGCACAGCACTGCGCTCAACACCCAGACAAACAACTTGAAACCGCGAGGGTCGTAGCCGCAGAACATCAGGCGGTTTTCGGCGTCACGCAATGCGGTCAGCACGCGGCCAAACTTGCTGCGCGCCAAACGCCAGCCCAGAAACAGGCTGGTAACCAGCAACAACACGGTGGCGAAAAACAGCACGGCGCGGGTGCCGGGTTCGGTGATACCAAACCCCAGAATGCTTCGGAAGTTGGTAAAGCCGTTGTTGCCGCCAAAGCCTGTTTCGTTGCGGAAAAACAGCAGCATCCCGGCGAAGGTCAGCGCTTGGGTCATGATCGAGAAGTACACGCCCTTGATCCGCGAGCGGAAGGCGAAGAAGCCGAAAACCAGCGCGAGTAAGCCAGGCGCCAGCACCACCAGGCACATGGCCCACCAGAAGTGCTCGGTCCCGATCCAGTACCACGGCAACTCGGACCACGACAAAAAGGTCATGAACGCAGGCAACTCATCGCCCGCGGCCTGGCGCATCAGGTACATGCCCATGGCATAGCCGCCCAGCGCGAAGAACAAACCGTGGCCCAGCGACAGCAACCCGGCGTAGCCCCAGACCAGATCCAGCGCCAGCGCGACGATGGCGTAACAGAGAATTTTGCCCACCAGGGTCAGGGTGTAAGCCGAGACCTGAAACGGGCTGTCGGCGGGTAATAACGACAGCAGCGGCATGGCCAGCAGCACCAGCAACACAAGCCCGCCCACCAGCGCGGTGAGTTTGGGGCCGGCTTTTTGCGTGGCCGTCAACATAAGAGGCTGATTCATCAGTCGATCACCCGTCCTTTAAGCGCGAAGAGACCTTGCGGACGCTTCTGGATAAACAGAATGATCAGCCCCAGGATCAGGATTTTGCCGAGCACGGCGCCAATCTGTGGTTCGAGGATCTTGTTCGCGATGCCCAGCCCGAACGCCGCGTACACGGTGCCTGCCAGTTGGCCGACGCCGCCCAGCACCACCACCAGGAACGAGTCGATGATGTAACCCTGGCCCAAGTCCGGGCCGACGTTGCCGATCTGGCTCAAGGCCACACCGCCCAGCCCGGCAATCCCCGAGCCCAGGCCAAACGCGAGCATGTCGACGCGCCCTGTCGGGACGCCGCAGCAGGCGGCCATGTTGCGGTTCTGGGTGACCGCGCGCACGTTGAGGCCCAGTCGGGTTTTGTTCAGCAGCAGCCAGGTCAGCACCACCACCGCCAGGGCGAAGACGATGATCACCAGCCGGTTGTACGGCAGCACCAAATTGGGCAGCACTTGCAGCCCGCCGGAGAGCCAGGCCGGGTTGGCCACTTCAACGTTCTGCGCGCCGAACAGCACACGCACCAGTTGGATCAGGATCAGGCTGATGCCCCAGGTGGCGAGCAGGGTTTCCAGCGGTCGGCCGTAGAGGTGGCGAATGATGGTGCGCTCCAGCACCATGCCCACGGCGGCGGTGACGAAGAACGCCACCGGCAACGCCAGCAACGGGTAGTACTCGATTGCGCCGGGAGCGAAGCGCTGAAAGAGTAATTGCACGCAATAGGTCGAGTAGGCGCCCAGCATCAGCATCTCGCCGTGGGCCATGTTGATCACGCCCAACAGGCCGAAGGTGATGGCCAGACCGAGTGCCGCGAGCAACAGAATCGAACCCAGCGACAGGCCGCTGAAGGCTTGGCCCAGCAAGTCGCCGATCAGCAATTGGCGTTTGACTTGCGCCAGGCTGGTTTCGGCGGCGGTGCGCACGCTGGCATCGGTTTCGACGCCGGGTTGCAGCAGGGTTTCAAGACGGGTGCGCGCCAGCGGTTCGCCGGTTTCGCCGAGCAGGCGCACGGCGGCCAGGCGGACTGCCGGGTCGGGGTCGACCAGTTGCAGATTGGCCAATGCCAGGCTGAGGGCTGAGTGCACATCGCTGTCGGTCTCGGCTGCCAGTTGCTGGTCAAGGAACTTGAGTTGCGCCGGTTTGGCGGATTTTTGCAGCTGCTGCGCGGCGTTCAGGCGCAGTTTCGGGTCGGCGGCCAGCAGTTGATGACTGGCCAGTGCGGTATCGATCAAACCGCGCAGGCGGTTGTTAAGGCGCAAGGTTTTGACCTCGCCGCTGACGGTGATTTGGCCTTTTTGCAGGCTGTTGATCAACTCCACGCGGGTGGGAGAGGGTTGTGCAGCCCAGCTTTCGAGGAGTTGGGCTTGCTCGGAATTGTTGGCCGCTGCGAAGTCGCTGGCGTCATCGGCGAAAACGGCCAATGGCAGCCACAGCAGGCAGCTGAGGATCAGGCGGTAAAGGGCAGTGGGCATAATCGTGGCCTTGCACAGAAAGCGGGTGTTGGCGTCTGTGGGAGCTGACGAAGGCTGCGATCTTTTGATCGATAGAAAGCAGCCTTCGGCAGCTCCCACAGGTGACTCCTCAGGCTTTAGTTACCTTTCACCGCGTAATCCGGCTTTTTGTCGTTGCCAGGGATGTACGGGCTCCACGGCTGGGCGCGGATCGGCTCTTTGGTTTGCCACACAACGTTGAACTGACCGTCATCCTGAATTTCGCCAATCATGACGGGCTTGTGCAGATGGTGGTTGGTCTTGTCCATGGTCAGGGTGTAACCCGATGGCGCCGCGAAAGTCTGGCCAGCCATGGCTTCACGCACTTTGTCGACGTCAGTGGACTTGGCTTTTTCAGCGGCCTGCGCCCACATATGAATGCCCACGTAGGTGGCTTCCATCGGGTCGTTGGTCACGGCTTTGTCAGCGCCCGGCAAGTTGTGCGCCTTGGCGTAGGCTTTCCAGTCATCCACAAACTTCTTGTTGACCGGGTTCTCTACCGACTCGAAGTAGTTCCAGGCTGCCAGATTGCCCACCAGCGGTTTGGTGTCGATGCCACGCAGCTCTTCTTCGCCCACCGAGAACGCAATCACCGGCACGTCGGTGGCTTTAAGGCCCTGGTTGGCCAGCTCTTTATAGAACGGCACGTTGGAGTCGCCGTTCACGGTGGAGATCACAGCGGTCTTGCCTGCGGCCGAGAATTTTTTGATGTTGGACACGATGGTCTGGTAATCGCTGTGACCAAATGGGGTGTAGACCTCTTCGATGTCCTTGTCGGCCACGCCTTTGGAATGCAGGAACGCGCGCAGGATCTTGTTGGTGGTGCGCGGATACACGTAGTCCGTGCCCAGCAGCACGAAGCGTTTGGCGCTGCCGCCGTCTTCGCTCATCAAATACTCAACGGCCGGGATCGCCTGCTGATTGGGCGCGGCGCCGGTGTAAAACACGTTAGGCGACATTTCTTCGCCTTCATATTGCACCGGGTAGAACAGCAGCCCATTGAGTTCTTCAAACACCGGCAGCACGGACTTGCGCGACACCGATGTCCAGCAGCCAAACACCACGGCGACTTTGTCTTGCGTCAGCAACTGTCGGCTTTTTTCGGCGAACAACGGCCAGTTGGAGGCCGGGTCGACGACCACCGCTTCAAGCATTTTGCCGTTCACCCCGCCTTTGGCGTTGATCTCGTCGATGGTCATCAGCGCCATGTCTTTGAGCGACGTTTCGGAGATCGCCATAGTCCCGGACAACGAATGCAGAATCCCGACCTTGATGGTTTCGGCGGCTTGCACCGTCCAGGTCAGGCCCATGGCCGCAATGGATGCCGTGAGGGTAAAGGCTTTGATCAGGCTACGACGCTTCATGGTGCGATCTCCAGGAACTTGATTGTTATCATCGGCAGATACGAACGATGAAGGGGCTTTTGCAAGGGCTGTGCCGGGTTCGGCATGAGGCTCTGCAACGGGGGGTTGCGCGAAGAGTGGGCGTTTCGGTGCACCAGGTTGGCGCCTGCGCAGGGGGGGCGGTGCACTTCGTGCGCTGCCTTGGTGCTTGCGCACCAGGCCCGTTAATTAATTACCACCCCGGGCGACTCGCGAGCGCGAATCATGGGGCCGTTCGCGCATGTGCCGATCACGACCCAATGAAGGAGCTGAAATCCCATGGGCCCTACTTATCAAATTCCTGCTTTGTCTTTTCCACCGTCGATCATTGGCCGTCTGCCGACATTAAGCCCGGCGTTCATCAGTCCCGATGATGCGGCGCGATTTGCCCATGAGCTCATAGGCGATCATCGCGACTCAGGTTACGGCGGGGTCATTCTGAAAAACGCTCAAGGGCGCTATGTGACATCACGGCCCGAGAAGCTGGCGGGGGATACATTCACGGTCACTCAATTTATTTCGACCGATACCCGTGGCCAACTGATCCAGCCGCCGGGCTATACCTGTTATGCCTTCTACCATTCGCGCCGTCATGCTTTGGCCATGGAACACTCGTCTTTTACAGGGGTGACAAAAGAAGACGTGCAAATACTGGCCAACTTTTTTCTGCCCGAAGACATACACGCCATTTTGATAATGGCCAGGTTTACCTCGGCTCATTATTTATCAGGGTTCAATGGCTCGTTGCTCAAGGTCCAAACCAGTGCCACATCAGGCGAAAGCGACCTCTTCGAGTTCCTTTCACACGCCCAAGAGGACAGCGAAATCCTCACCGAGATGATTCAGTTTGTTAAACAGGTCACTGATACGTTGCACGTGAACGTTATTCAGTCTGCTGACATCTGGGCAGGCAAGGTGGGAAAGCTAACCCCGCAATTCTTTACGCCTACCCGCCAGCCCGCTGTCGTCGAGGGTGTGAGTGTGCAGCGACCTGCTTTTGGACCGTTGCTGACCAGCGAACGACTGGCGCTTGAATACGCCCGAACACGTACCGAGACACTGACCGATCAACACTATTTATTCATTTTTAAAAGTCGCACCAGTCAGACCTACCTCGTTTCGCAGCCGGTGACGGGGGAAATGGATTTTGACCTTGAGCGCGTATGCCCCAAAGGCACGCAGGATCATCCTGAATTGCCATCAGGGTTTACCATTTTTGCGTTGTACGGCTGCGATGGTGAATACCGTGATCCGTCACAGATCCCGGCTGAACAGCCCACGGTGTATAAAAATTTTCTGCATCCGCAGGCGCTTGAAAAGGGGATTTTGAAGGCAAGGGAGTTGACGCCTGACGATCAAATTTATGCATTGCCTCTCTATATCGGCACCCGGGACGGGGCGCTGTTGAAGTACGTTTCCTGGTCCTCGCCGGTTGAAAAAGACCTCTTCGCTAAATTGCCGGAAAGTAAAGGTGGCGGCATGGAACTGCTGCACAACGTGCTGTCGGGTGTCGAGAAAATTGACGCCTTGATCCACTCGTTGGCACACACCGGTGACCTGGACATCGTGCGTGGCAGTGAAGTGTGGGGGCGTGAAGGGCGTGTCGAATCAACGTGGCAGCCCTATGAAGGGCTGATGCGACGCCCCTTGAGCCCTGTGTTTATTGAGATGGACGATGCTGCGCGCTATGCCCATGAGCTTATTGCTTGCCGAGTGGACATGACGTACGGAGGTCTTGTTTTGCGTCGTGAAGACGGCCGTTTCGTGGCGACTGAACCGCTGGCGGTCAATACCGAGACGTTTGACTCAAACAAGGTGTTCCCACCGGAAATCCGCGGCTTGAAGCCGTGGGGGCACCAAGTGGTCGCGACCTATCACACCCACCGTATTAAGCCTTTGCAGCTCTGGCGTTCTGCAAGTGAAGAACGGCTCAATCGCAACATGTTTGCCCCCCATGAATTGCGCGCAGCCATGCTGGAGCGTACTGGCTTTTCACGCTATTTTTCTGCGCAGGATGGCGCGCTGCTCAAGTACACATGCAACGGCACGGAGCAGGAAAAAATATTCCTCTCTAAAGTTGCCCCGCCCGAGGAGCATCCCGAACAGGTTTATAACAATCCGCTGAGCGTCAAACTGCGCGCCGGAGCTCTAAAACCGAGCCAGTACGTGGCTCAGGTGGCGCGAGTGGGCGATCTTGATGTGGTAGTCAGCAGCCCGTTATGGGGCAATCGCGGCAAGCTCAAGCCAGATTGGAAGCCTGATCAAACGGTCACTGCGTCCTACGAGGCCAGCCTGCAGCCTGCCATGAGCCCTTTATTCACCCAGGCTGAAAGCGCCATGCGCTATGTGCATGGGCGCATGGGCGAGCGAGCCCAAACTCAATTCGGCGTAATCCTCAAAAGCCTGAGCAGCGATCACTACATCGCCACTGAACCGTTGCCTGCACGCAGTGCGCTGCCAGGGTCGATTTTTCCGAGAGCTTTCGGTTCCCAATCGTACGATTTGCCTGCCGGGTTTACGTTCGATTCGGTTTATATGGCCACACCTAAAGAGCCTGCTGCACGTCGGAACGACGATGTTTATGCGGATTTTATTGCCCCGACAGACCTCGTGAATCTGGCTGTCCTGTCGAGCACCGTTCGTGACCACACCGCCGGGCAGGTTCATTATCCGGCCATGTTTATTTCCACCCATCATGGCGCCCTGCTGAGCTACCGTGCCGACAACCTCAACACAGTGCTTGATCTGGACAGTCACTGGGGGCCCAACACGCCCATCCTCACTCTGTTGAACACCCACACGCTTCGCGCCCCTGATTACGTGCGCAAAATAGCGGGCAGTGGCCGGTTGGAGGTCTTGTTGACCAATAGTCTCTGGGCCACGACAGGGCGTGTGACAACAGGTTGGCGGCCCTATGCGCTGGAGATGCTGACACACACTGGTTCGGCGCCCAATGTGCCTGCATTGGGGCCTGCCTTCAGTCATATCGATGATGCGGCGCGTTATAGCCATCAAAAAATCCTTCGTCCCCATGCGCATGATGTTGTAGGTGCCGTTTTTTTTTCGTCGGCACACAGTCTCTACGTAGCGTTGGAGCCGCAGATCAATGGCATTAGCGCAAGGGCCCAGGACCAGGTTTTTCTCAATGCGCTGTTTGAACGTTCATCCGGCAGTTCGCGACCCATGCCGGTTTTACCTGACGGTTATGGCCCGGTAGCGGTCTGCTATGCGAGACCCCCGGTAAAGCCCAGCCTTGCAAGGCCGGGGCAACGCAATTGGGTCGATCACACGTTTTGGCCAGTGGATATTTGTTATATGACCAAGAGCCTTAAGCGGCTGGAGTTCTCAGTGAATACTGCTTTTGCGTCAGGCAATGATGGCTCTTTATTGAAATACGTGGGGCGTCCTGGTGAGGCCGAAGATGACTTGTGCCAGTTGGTTCAGGGTTCCGACTATTGGGAAAACCAGTATTTGAATCAGGACTGGGTCGAAAAGGGGCGTGAAACCGAAATTGAATACATCGGCAAACTGGTCAATTCAGGCGAATTGGTGGTGGTAAATACCAGCGCAAACTGGCCTCGCACTGGCTGGATAACGGCCGACTGGAAGGGGCGAGAGTCTGTGAAACCCAGCCTTGTTCTGCCTTGGCTGCGCTCGTCCTCGGACAGCTCGCGGGACGAACTTTAAGGCTTCGCGCGTGTGTGCTGACGACCTCGTCGAAAGGCACCCTGGCGGTTAATACACCGACGAAGCTTATGCTGCATTAACTATGTACCGCCTCAGTCTGAGTGAAGAAGGGGACGATTAGCGTGATTGCGCCAAACCGTACCCCTTCATAAGGACTTGAGCCATGACCGATCAAACAACACTTCACGCTTCGCGTTGGTTTCCACCTGATGTGACGCGCAAACTTCCCCACTTGAGCCCGCCGTTTCAGACCGTAGATGATGCTGCGCGCTACGCTCATGAACTCATTGGGGACCGCAGGAATGCCACCTACACGGGCTGTATTTTAATCAAAGACAATGGTCACTACTTTTCTACGCATCCCGTCACGAGTGAAACAGGTCGGTTTGAGCCGTGGTCTGTTTTATCAACAGATTCTCTTGGCCAGCTCAAACACCCGGATGGCTATACCTGTTGTGCCTTTTATTACTCGGGTGACGCCCATTACAGTGAAGTCGAACATGGCTATGGCGGCAGCCCGGAAGAGGTTGCCACGCGCATTTCATTTTTTATCTCCCCTGACTTGTACGTCATGTTGGGTATTAGCCGTTTTGCATCCATCCACTATTTATCGGGCTTGAACGGCTCACTGATCAAGTATCAAAGCAGTGGGTCGGAGCCAGAAAAGCGCTTGATCAAGAAGCTGGTCAGCGCGGCTGAAACCCTAACCGAGCCTTTTACTTCTGTGGTTGATGCCGTGCGCGAACTGGCTGCATCCGGAACCTTGAGTGTCATACAGGCCACCGAGGTCTGGCACTCAAAAATCGGGGTGCTTGATTCAACGTTCTCTGTGTACCGCGCTACGGGCATTGTGGACATTGACCCTGTGATTCTTCAACGGCCTGCTTTCGGCCCGCTTTTATCCAGTGAAGAGGCCGCACTGGATGACATGATTTCACGCATCAGGCAGACGCCTGAAAGCAATTACGGATTTATCCTGCGCCATGCCGAACGCCAGCAGTATATGGTTACCGAGCCTGTAACCGGAGCCATGGATTTTCTGGTGCGGCGTGCCCTTGGTACAGATGGCGACACTGACCGGCTGCTGTCTGCCGGGTACGAAATCATGGCGGTCTATGGATGTGAAGGTGAATATCACGATCCGCAGCAGGTCCCGGCAGTCCAGACGTCCTTGTTCAAAAATTTCATCCACCCCCGCACATTTGAAACCGGGATTGGCGTTGCGTTGAGGTTAGGCTCTGGCACCGCTCATCGGTCGCTCCCTCTGTACATAGCAACCCGTGATGGCGCCTTGCTGAGGTACGTCTCGGTGCTGTCGGCAGACGAGCAAAAGCTGTTCGCTAAATTGCCGCCCGCTGAGGGGGGCGACATGGAGCTGGCGAGAAATCTGCTGGCCGACGTTGAACCGACGCTTTCGTATATTCAGTCAGTGGCCAATGCCGGTGAATTAAGTATTGTCCGCACCAGCGATCAATGGAGCCCGATGGGCCGGGTTGAGTCGCACTGGCACCCTTATCAGCACGTTGTTCCCCTGTCGTTAAGCCCGTCTTTTCTGGACGCCGATCAGGCGGCGCGGTATGCCCACGAGCACATTGCTCAGCGAGTCGATGCTGTCTATGGCGGGTTGGTGTATCAAGGGCTGGATGGGCGTTTTTTCTCCACTCTGCCGGTGCCCGTCCTGACTGAAATCTTCGACCCTGAAGCGCTGTTTACCTCCGGCCGGACTTCGCGGGTGCCGCTGCGCAGCCGGTTGGTGGGTATTTACCAGTCTCATCGCGTTCGACCTTTGCAGTTATGGCGCTCTGAAGTGAGCGAGCAATTGAACCGCACCATGATCGCACCCCATCTGCTTTTTGAAGCGCTCAAGGAGCGGCTGGGCGTCAGCGTGCATTACTTTTCAGCCCATGACGGCACCCTGTTGAAGTACACGACTAACCAAAGCCCGGTAGAAAGGCTTTTGAACACTCAGTTGTCGCCCCCAGCCAAACACCCGCAAAGGGTTAAATCCAATGCAATCGAGACGGGGCTCAGGGCGAATGCACTCACGCCCGAAGCTTACATTCACGAAGTGGCGAGTGCGGGCAAATTGGACGTTTTGGTACCCAGCACGCTGTGGGGGCCTCGGGGCCAAGTCACGGGAACCTGGAGGCCTCAACCGCCAACAGAGGCGCGTGGACCGAATGCAGGCCTGATTTACAGTCAGATCTTCTCGAGCGAGGAAGATGCAATGCGCTATGCCCATCACAATATGGGTGAGCGTAAAACGCGCCAAAGCGGTTGTGTATTGCAGAGCATGAAGGGCGACGAATTCGTGGTTGTGGAGCCGGTGAATGGCAAGCGCTATACGCGGTTCGGTGACTTTTTGTTATCGCACGAAACACCTTTGGGCTCATTTGCACCTGGGTTTTATCCCTGCGCCCTCTATCTTGCCGCGCCAAAGATCCCGGTAAGGCATACGCGAGATCAGGTGTATGGCAACTTCTTTTCGCCGCAAGACTTAGGCGCAATGATTTTAAAACTGCATGGGTCAACGACCCGGGTTTCTCCTGTTCCCGCGTTCCCACCGTTGTACCTCTCAACCCGCGATGGCGCGTTGCTGCGTTACCGCACCAGTGATGTGTCTCAGGACTTGGAAGACCAACTGTTCAGAGACGCAGGTCAGGCGCTTCAGAGCTCATTAGAGGCCGGCCGTATAAGCGCTCTGGGGTATGTGCGACGGGTGGCTTATGTCGGCCAGCTTGAAGTACTCGTCATCAGTGCTCAATGGTCTCTACCAGGGTTGGTGAACAAGGACTGGACGCCGGGTGCAACCATTGACGTAGCGCCATCTGCTGAACACACGGGTGGGGAAGTTGACCCTCGACCACCCAGGGATGAGTTTTAATAACAACGCGTGGAACTGTCAGTGTTGGTATATCTATTTATGACCTTTGCAAGGTGAAGATGAATTAAGTTGTGTGCATGAGCCTCGCCTATTAAGGCGAGGTTCACAGTATGAAATAAGCGAGTGCTCTGTATTGTTTGGGTGCTGCTTTTAATAATCACTCTATTAAAGGGTAAATAAATGACGGATGAGCACCAATCAGGCGTGCACGCGCCTTTAACTAACGAAGTGTGGACTCAATCGTGGGAATTGATTCTACCGATTGAAAATACCGGTATTTGTAGCGGTGTTTCAGCGGTTGAATTCATGGGTAAAGTGCATGCTTTTTTCATGTCTGAAAAAGAGCCGGATCACCTGGCACTGAGCTACCGTGTGTTCAGCAAAAGGCCGGATAACACATTGATTGTCGAGAAGCAGGAGGATTTCACATACGCTGGATTAACACGTCTTCGACCGGCCGTGACGGTACACGATGGGCACTTGTTTTGCTTCAATACCGTGCTCGATAAAACGGTTCATTATCATGTTTTTTCAGGTACTGAATGGTCGCATAAAGGCGTGGTTCCCGGGGTGCTGACTGACACTGCTCCCGCCGCTCTGGGGTTTGGGGACACCTTGCACTTGGCAGTACAAGGCACGTATAACGGCGAGCTCTATCATAAGGTCTTTCATAATTTTGAATGGAAGAGCTCAATAAAAATCCCAGGTATCAATATTAAAGGGAGCCCTTCGTTAGCCCTGTTTGATAACCTGCTGCATATGGCTATTACCGGGACGAATAATGAGTTGTACGTGGGGGCATTGCTCCCGGAGCGTTGGGAATTTTTTTACCGTTCACCGTATTACACCGTACTGGGCTCGCCTGCACTTTCCGTGCGTGGCCAATTCCTTGTTTGCGCTTCGCGCACGCTAGCCGATCAACACTTTGTCACTGAAATCCTTCGTGAGATATACGATGGCTCCGGTCGCAAAGAGATCTCTACGCACTTGGATCGCACGATTGGAAGGTATTTGTCTGAACCGTGCCTTATTAGCTATGCCGATCAGTTCTATTTGATCGGTCAGCGCCCTTGTAATGATCTCGCTGTTAGTGTGTATAGGCCGCGAGTGACGGAGTAAGGCATCTTTGAGTTCTGCATTTCGTTCGAGCGGGCCTTTGAACGTCGTACCTCTTGTAGACAGAGCTAACGTTCGTCTGGATGAGGTCACTATCAGTAGGTCCTAGGCTCTGTACGAAATCATTCGAAACCAATTTGAATTCCATCTGCGTTGAGACTCATTAAAGTCCTCGACCATCAAAGGCAGGAGCCCACGATGGCCAAACGTACGAACTCCCCGACGCAGCCTGGGATTTGGTTGCAGACATTTTCTATGAACCCCGCCGCAGCGGGCGCCCAAGAACAGATGACCGCTTTATGCTCAACGGCATCCTTTGGGTGCTCTGTTCTGGTGCTGCCTGGCGAGATATGCCTGAGCGCTTTGGCCCATGGTCGACGGTTTATCAGCGCTTTCGTGATTGGCGCAATCGAGGAGCGTTTGATCAGATGTTCAAGAGGCTTCACATCAAGCTCAACGAGCAAGGGTTAATTGATCTGGAGACCTGGATGATTGATTCCACTGCAGTACGAGCAACCCGGGCCTCATCTGGTGCTGGGAAAAAAGGGGGCCTGAAGAACCACAAGATCACGCGCTCGGGCCCAGCCGGGGCGGCCTGACCACTAAAATTCATATGCTGTGCGATGCGAACGGTGTCCCGCTGAAGTTTCTATTATCGGGCGGACAGGCCAGTGACATTGCTTACGCCCAGCCGTTGCTCGATGAGGCCTACATACCCGGCTTGCGTGGTCGCCCTCGCAAACGCTGTCGATGGATACTGGCGGAAAAAGGCCATGACGCCGAAGCGCTGCGTCGGTACTGCGACCGGTATCGGATGCAACCGGTGATTCCTTTACGCAGCATGAAGCGCAAACCCAAACCGGGATTACCAAGGCTGTTTGATCGGCCTAAGTACCGACAGCGCAACATCATCGAGCGTATGTTTGGCTAGCTGAAGGAGAACCGCCGCATCGTCACGCGCTTCGACAAACTCGCGAAAAGTTATGCGGCGATGGTTTCGTTGGCCTGTGCTATGCGGTGTTTACGACATTACTTTTCGTACAGAACCTAGTAGTTTTACTCGGCCTTTTTGCCCCCAGCTTCCGCCAATGGCGCTATTTGCGCCTTTATTACCCAAGGCTGATGGTTTAGGTTCATGCCAACCACCTCCCTCGGGATGGTTGGCCCTGTCCAGGTGCAATACCGGCGAGTCGGGCGCTTCGATCTGCGGCGCGGGCCGTTCACGCAGCGGCGCATCCAGTTTGAAACCCAACGCCTCCTGACGTTTTTCGATCCAGCCGCAGCCCAGTGGGTTGCTGTAACAGACCTCGTTGAGTAGGTATTCGGGACTGTCGGGCACGAGCGGATGCTCAGGATTACGCACCACGCTGCTGCCGCCAAAGGCATACTCCCAGCGCAGCGGAACGCTGAGGGTGGGCTGCGGCTCGGTCAGTTGCCAGCCGCCGAACAGACTGTGTTTGAACTGCCGTGGCCCGGTGAAACGCAATGGCTTGTCCAGCAGGTTGCGGCGGCTCGGAGCATTGGCGCAGGCCTTTGCGGCGGCCATGCGCCGTGCTTGCCATTCCTGAAGCTGGTATTCGTTCAACGGTTCGCCGGGGCTCAGCGGCTTGGGCAGCGGCACGTCTATGTGCAAGGGCGCTACCGGCACGCTCAATCGGATACCTGCCTGCCATGAGGCGGCGGGCAGGCCCTGCGGCGCATGCGCCTGGCCCACCACGATGACATCGCAGCGTGGTTTGAAGGGTGCCAGGTCGCTTTCTTCGCAGACACTGCTGCTACCGTCGGCGCCGTAATAGGTGTCGCCAGTACACAACGGCACAGGTGCGTCATCCATCACTTCGGCACGGAACTGCCCCGGTTGGCCGTCGATGGGCAGCAACCGATAGCCGACCTTCATGGCCAGCACGGGATACTCTTGATCGTCCACGCCCAGCGCGCTGAAACACAACGCATCGAAGGGCGTCAGGTTACGAAATTCCATGACGCCTCCTCAGTTGATATCAACGTCTTTGCCGTTGATTTGCACTGCGCCTGTGGCACTGAAATCGAAGGTGCGGCCGTTGATCAGCACCGTGCCGTCGGACTTCATCGTCAAGGTGGATTTGCCCACCGTGACAGTGAATTCATCACCGGCATCGATGGTGAATTTCTTGCCCACCACGACCGATTTATGAATGCCCACCTGCTCGCTTTGGCTCAAGCCGACGGAGGTGTTCATGGCCGCACCGACACTGGTCTGGTAGGCCGCGCCAATGCTCAGCGCCTTCGCCAGCCCGATGGTTTCGGCCTTGGCCAGGGCGATGGTCTCGGCTTTATTGCCGCCGATGGTCACGCTGCGGTTGGCGCCGATCTGGATGGTTTCGTTTTTGCCAACGTCCTCGGTGCGGTGGTCACCGATGGAGATGGTTTCGTTGTGGTCGACCCGTTCGCTACGGTCATTGCCAACAAACGTGGTTTCGTTGTGGTTGACATGGATGTTCTGGTCTTTCTCGGCGTGGACGTAGATCTCTTCCACCCCCTTTTCATCTTCAAACCGCAG